>CAJGDF010000117.1 GCA_904502105.1 uncultured Clostridia bacterium | reverse complement strand
TATCTGATCCATCGGCATATGGCCGGGACCTTCAACCATAACCTGAACATCTTTTTCCCATGCGCGTTTTGTAAGCTCCCCAAGACGAACAAGCTCCTCTATCTGACACACATCACTTCCGTCCGCAAGGCAACCGGGACGGCAGGCATCGCCGAGAGAGATCGTTACATCGTACTCGCGGCAGATCTCAAGTATTTCATCGTAATATTCGTAAAATGGATTTTCTTCACCCGTCATACACATCCATGCAAAAACGAGTGAACCGCCTCGTGAAACGATATTCATTTTTCTTTTATGTTTTTTTATCTGTTCAATGGTTTTACGTGTGATTCCGCAGTGAAGTGTTATAAAATCCACACCGTCTTCCGCATGCAGGCGTACAACATCAATAAAGTCTTTTGCCGTTAATGTCGCAAGGTCACGCTGATAATGAATAACGCTGTCATATACGGGAACAGTGCCGATCATCGCGGGGCATTCAGATGTAAGCTTTTTACGGAAGGGTTGAGTATTTCCGTGGCTTGACAGATCCATAATTGCTTCGGCTCCCATATCGACCGCCGCCATGACCTTTTGCATCTCAATATCGTAATCCTTGCAATCTCTTGAAACTCCGAGGTTAACATTTATCTTTGTTCGAAGCATGGAGCCCACACCGTTGGGGTCAATACAAGTATGCAATTTGTTTGCACAGATAGCGATCTGCCCCTTTGCAACTAAATCTCTGATCTCTTCTTCCGTTCTGTATTCCTTTGGGGCCACTGCTTTCATTTCGGGGGTAATTATTCCCTTTCTTGCCGCATCCATTTGTGTTTTGTAATTTCTCATTATTTCTGTTCCTTTCAGGCAATATTTACTTTGAAAACCGACCGCTCAGATCAAACGCATGATTCATCGGTCCCGAACCATGCCCAAGATCAAGCATATATGCGAGTGCTTCCGATATATATTCTTTTGCTTTTGATACAGATGTTATAAGGTCGTAGCCTTTTGCGAGATTTGCGGCAATTGCGCTTGAAAGAGTACATCCCGTTCCGTGAGTATTGGGATTATTGATCCGCTTTCCGTTAAACCAACGGTATGTACCTTGTTCATACAAAAGGTCGTTTGCATCGTTTACATTGTGTCCACCCTTCAGTAAAACCGCACAGTGATAATTATCGCCGATATATTTTGCCGCAAGAAGCATATCTTCTTCGTTTCCGATCACTATACCGGATAAAACTTCTGCCTCCGGGATGTTTGGTGTTATAACGGAAGCAATCGGCAATAAATACTCTTTGAGGGTATTTACGGCATCTGTGCTTATGAGCCTTGCTCCGCTTGTTGCCACCATAACGGTATCAACAACAATGTTTTTTGCATTGTAAAACTTCAACCTGTCTGAAATCGTTTTAATAAGTTCGCTTGAACTTACCATCCCGATTTTTACGGCATCGGGAAATATATCCTCAAATACCGCATCGATCTGCTGCCCAAGAAATTCGGGTGGTGCTTCAAATATCCCACGCACTCCGACCGTGTTTTGTGCCGTCAGTGCTGTGATCGCACTCATGGCATAAACACCGTTCATTGTCATTGTTTTCAAGTCTGCCTGAATACCGGCGCCTCCGCTGCAGTCACTTCCTGCAATGGTCAATGCTGTTTTCATTTTCATAAAAGTTCTCCTTTCGATATCAGCATCGTTTTATTTCGCGGCATAAGGTGGTGCCCCCAATCTGCCGCGTTTGATTTATATAAGTTTTAATTCACGGGCCTTCGCCTTTAAGTCTTCTGCGGCACATTTCGGATCATCTGCTTTCATAATTGCAGATACAACACAAATCCCCGCAACAGGAATACCTTCAAGAACATCTATATTATCTTTGTTCAGTCCACCGATTGCATTTGCGGGAATAGGAACGGCATTGCATATATCCCGAAGTGTATCTGTGGATGTTAAAACGGTTTTAACTTTTGTTGTCGTCGGAAATATCGCACCGACACCGAGATAATCTGCTCCCTGCTCATATGCATCTTTTGCCCATGGAACCGTTTTTGCTGTTGCGCCAACGATTTTTTCGTTACCCATCAGTTTTCTTGCGGTCGAAACAGGCATATCCTCAGCACCTACGTGAACCCCCTCGGCATCAACCGCAAGGGCAACGTCCACACGGTCATCTATAATAAGCGGCACATTGTATTTTCTTGCGATAGAGTGTACTTTCTCTGCAAGATCAATATATTCTCTTGTGCTCCTGTTTTTCTCGCGAAGCTGCAGAAGAGTTACGCCTCCCTTTAATGCTTCTTCCACACGGCGAAGAAATTCTTCCTCGGTGTAGTTCGTGCTGTCTGTTATAAAGTATAAACTTGGGTCAAACTTTTTCATTTTTAATCCTCACATATACAAATAGTCATTCAAAACCGGCTGCAGACCCTCGTTGGCAATATCTTTATACATATTGTCAAGACTGCGGTTGTCGTCTATTTCAAATTGCTCATCGCCTTGAATATCGTCTGTTTCTTTGCCTGTATATTTGCTTTCATGATCACCTATGCCTGTTGAAACGCCTGCAGATACCTTTGTTGCGGCTATTTTAACAATACCGTTTCTGAATTCTGCACTTTCTCGTGAAGATACAGTGATCCCGACATACGGCAGAAAAATACGGTATGCACAAAGAACCTGACAGAGCTGTTTTTCGTGAACATCCATAGGGTTGATCTTTTCGTTATTGATAATAGGGCGAAGTCTGGGGCATGAAAGCGACATTTCGGCGTGCGGATATTTTCTTTGCAGATAATATACATGCAGAGCACTCGCCAAAGCATCCTTACGAAAATCGGAAAGGCCGAGGAGCGCAGAAAATGCAACACCTCTCATGCCTGCCCGAAGCGCACGTTCCTGTGCATCGAATCTGTACGGCCACACACGTTTATGACCGAGAAGATGAAGCTGTTCGTATTTATCTGTATCGTAAGTTTCCTGAAATACCGTTACGTAATCCGCACCGCATTCGTGAAGATATTCATATTCATCGGTATTTACGGGATATATCTCAAGACCGACCATACGGAAATATTTACGGGCTAATTTTACCGCCTGACCGATGTATTCCACATTGCTCTGAACACGGCTTTCACCTGTGAGGAGCAAAATTTCCTCCATGCCACTGTCAGCAATGACTTTCATTTCTTTTTCTATCTGTTCCATATTGAGCTTCATTCGCCTGATATGGTTGTAGCAGTTAAATCCGCAGTATACACAGTAATTTTCGCAGTAATTGGCTATGTAAAGAGGTGTGAACAGATATACAGTATTCCCGAAATGCTTGCTCGTTTCTAACCTTGCACGCTGTGCCATTTGTTCAAGAAAAGGTTCTGCGGCAGGCGATAAAAGAGCTTTGAAATCTTCAACTGTGCAGGTGTCGTGCTCAAGGGCTTTTTTTACATCTGCGGCAGTATATTTAAAATAGTCATAAGAGTTCATCTGCGATATTACGTTTTTGCAGACATCCGACTTTATTATCTCCATTCCCGGAAGATATTCCATATGACTTTTTCTCGATGATGGGTCTGTTTCAAGCCTGTGTTTTTTTTCAAGAGCTTCGGCAGAAAGATGCTCTGAGTCAACAAAAAATTGGTTTTCCATTACGTCTACCTCAGTCTCTGAGAAATCCTGTCAGCGGATCGGATGCGGATGCACCTCTCGTCAACACTCTGCCAAGCCCTGAAAGATATGCCTTACGTCCTGCCTCGATTGCATTTTTAAATGCTGATGCCATCATCGGAAGATCTCCCGCTGTGGCAAGTGCAGTATTTGCCATTATCGCTGCCGCACCCATTTCCATTGCTTCACATGCCTGCGACGGTCTGCCTATGCCTGCATCAACAATTATCGGGAGGTCTATTTCATCGATAAGGATCTGAATAAACTCTTTTGTGGCAAGTCCTTTGTTTGAGCCGATAGGGGAGGCGAGGGGCATAACGGAGGCTGCTCCTGCATTTACAAGATCTCTTGCTGTGTTAAGATCGGGGTACATATACGGCATAACAACAAAGCCTTCATTTGCAAGGATCTTCGTTGCTTTGACTGTTTCCTGATTATCGGGCAGCAGATATTTTGAGTCTCTCATAATTTCGATCTTTACAAAATCACCGCAGCCGATCTCACGGGCAAGACGGGCAATTCGTACTGCTTCTTCTGCATTTCTTGCACCGCTTGTGTTGGGAAGTAAAGTGACTCCTTTCGGTATATAGTCAAGGATACTTTCCTGCTCTTTTGTGTTTGCACGGCGAACCGCAAGTGTTATGATTTCCGCCCCCGCATCTTTAACGGCCGCTTCAATAAGTTTCATTGAATATTTACCGGAGCCGAGACTAAAGCGGGAACCGAATTCGTGTCCGCCGATTATAAGTTTATCATTATTCATTTTATACAGTGGCTTTCTCATTTGAAAGCCTTCCTTTCATTTATTTAAGGTTCAAATTTTCCTGCCAGTATCCGCAGAACAGTATGTGCCTGATGTGCGGCGCAAAGCATAACTCTGCTTGATACAAGACCTATACCGTCATTAACATCGCTTGTTTCATCACCGCACAGATAAAATTTACTTGTTATTTTTCTTGTTTTAACAGAATTGGTACTGCCGAGTCCTGCCATGCCCGAGGCGGCAACAAGATATTTTTCGGGCATCATTTCAAGAACGGTATTTGTAAGCATGGCTTTGCACTCCGCATCGTCAAACGCTTCGCAGATAATATCAGAATCCCGAAGCAGAGAAACTGCATTATCCTCGGTGATTTTAACCGTATGTATTTGGGTGTCGATATATGGCGAAATCTCTTTTAAATTCTTCGAAAGAGCCTCTGTTTTGTTCATACCGATCTGATCGGACTTGTATTGCTGACGGTGAAGGTTCGTAATATCCACACAGTCAAAGTCAATAAGAATCAGTTTTCCGATACCTGCCCGTGTAAGAGAAACGGCAATATTTGAGCCAAGCCCACCAAGCCCACAGATCGCGACCGTCGCCGATGATAGTTTATCCTGCAGCTCCTTGCCGTGACGATCATTTAACGCCCTTTTCCATTCTTCTTTTGAGGGGATCACTTAACCACCTCCGACAAAACTGACGATCTCAATGCTGTCTCCGTCATTTAAAACAGTTTCACCGTATTTTGCCTTGAATACAATATCTCCGTTTCGCTCCACGGCTATTCTTTTCGGGTCATACTTCGTTTCTGCAAGATATTCGGCAATTGTTTTACCTGCAATGTCCAGTTGTTCTCCGTTTACTTTTACCATTAGTTTACCTCCATAAAAATTGCAACAAAAAAAGGAGTTACCTATTCGGTAACTCCAAAAAGTCTTTTGTTCCTCCCAATATTCTCGTATCAGGCATCCCTACGTTGGCATTATCCAAATCAGGTTCTCGGTCGAAGGTCACACCTTCCTCTCAGCCCGTTTACGAGCTCCCGTTGATTTAATTGTGTGTATATTATATACCTGTTCTTAGAAAAAAGCAATAGCTTTTAATAAAGACACAAAATGTTTGCAAATTATTTGTGCGCGATGTAAAGCGGAAATTAAAGTTTATTTATATCTGCTTCGGAGATCATTTTGAAACCGGCATTTGTTAAAGCCGCTTCCGCAACAGCGTTATCTTCAACACGGAACACAATGTATGCATGCTTTTCTGTGCGTGCCATAAATGCATACAGGTATTCAACATTTATATCTTCTTTGTCGAGAATGCTGAGAGCTTCTGTCAGTTTTCCCGGTTCGTCGCTGATCTTTACGCCAACAACATCGATGGCTTTTATTATATATCCGTTTTCGGTTAACACTTTTTCTGCTGTTTTTTCATCGTTTACGATCAAACGTAAAATACCGAAATCTTGAGTTTCCGCAATGGAAAGTGCTCTTAAATTGATGTTATTCTTTGAAAGAATATTTGTAATT
>CAJGDF010000116.1 GCA_904502105.1 uncultured Clostridia bacterium | reverse complement strand
GCCGAGGAAGATAAGCGGCGGATAAATACCGCACTTAACGCCTAAGTACAGAATGTCAAACAGACCGCCTTTGGTGAGGATCATCGGTATGTCGAGATTTCCCTCAGCCGTCAGGAAGGCCGGATCAAGGAAGAATTCGGTGTGCATAAGATTGGAAATAGGAAGGTTTGCAAGAAGCATACCGAATGAAATGGGGAGAAGAAGAAGCGGTTCAAAGCCTTTGCCGATGGCCAAATATATCAGCACACACGACACGGCTATCATGATGATCTCGCCGTTTACGATTCCTTCTGCAGTTATTCTTATATCGAACAACTTAGCAAGACCGGAGTTAACGACGAAATCCCAAAGTACTTGGAATATGTTCATGTCGTTTTAGCCTCTGCCTTTCGTTAGCCTATGGTTACGAGAGGAGCGCCTGTTTCAACGGAAGCGCCCTTGGTAGCCTGAACAGCGATAACAGTGCCGTCAGCAGGTGCCTGGATATCGTTTTCCATTTTCATAGCTTCGAGAACGAGGAGAACGTCACCTTTCTTAACGGAAGCGCCTTTTTCAACGTTTACTTTAAGGATAGTGCCGGGCATGGGTGCAGAAACTGTAGTGCCTTCAGAAGGAACAGCTACGGGAGCAGGTGCTGCAGCAGGAGCAGGTGCAGCAGCGGGAGCAGCTACGGGAGCGGCTGCAGGAGCAGCAACAGAAGCAACAGGTGCTGCGGCAGGAGCGCCGCCTACTTCGTCTACAACAACTTCATATGTTTTACCGTTAACGGTTATGTTAAATTTTCTCATTTCAGATTAATCTCCTTTTATATTCTTTTAAAGGAACGGATCCTATATTTGGATTTGGGCGCGTTTGTTTCCATATAAGCGGCAACAGCTGCTGCGATAACAACGGGGATAAGTTCATCGTCTTCGGTTGTTACGTTTGCAACGGGAGCGGCTGTTTTAACAGGTGCGGGAGCGGGGGCAGCCTTGGGCTGAGATGCCTCAGCTTTCTGCTTATTGGGAAGATCGTAAAAATACAAACGGAACAGATAAAGCACACCCATAATAAGAGCAAGAACAGCAAAAACAGTTACGATGCCTATAAAGGATATGTTCAATCCGTACATCAGTTTAGCAAATGCGCCTTCGGGAACCTGTGCCATTTCATTAACGGCAACATTTTCAGCGAGAGTAAGGAAAGATCGCATAATGTTCCCTCCTAATTATTTACCAGCGAGCATACCGAAAGAGGATGCAACGAGCTGACGGGTGGTTTCGATATCGATAATATCGTCAACATGGCCTCTCTTAGCTGCTTCAAAGGGAGAAGCAATAGTCTCTCTGTATTTGGCAATAATTGCATCTCTGCCTTCGATGGGATCGCCTTCAGTCTGAGCGATCTGCTGAGCGCACATAAATACAGCACCTGTCTCAGCGGGAAGAGTTGCGATTTCTGCGCAGGGATAAGAATAAACGATATCTGCGCCGGTCTGTTTGGAACACATAGAGATGTATCCGGAACCGTAAGCCTTACCAATGATAAGAGTTACCTTGGGAACTTCGGCATTTACGTATGCGGAAACAAGAAGAGCGCTGTTTGCGATGTTTTCTCTGTTTTCACAAGCAAAGCCGTCGGTATTAACAAGAGTAAGAACAGCAATACCGCAGTTATCGCAGAAAGCGATGAATCTGGAAGCTTTTTCAGCAGCAGCAGAGGTAAGTGCACCGTTATTTGCAACAACGCCAACGGGGCAGCAATCAATGCTGATAAGAGATGTTACGATGTTTTCAGCGTAACCTGCGCTGAGTTCAAGAACTCTGCAGTCATCTGCAATAGAACGGATAACGTCGCGGACATCATAGTTGGACTGAGAGATGATATTTTCGATTTCGGGAGTAAGACGGTTGATATCGTCTTCTGTAACGTAAACATCACCGGTGTAGGAAATAAATTCTTTGATCTTTGCGATTGCATCTTCGTCAGAGTCGCAGAGAGCGCTTACTGTACCGTTTTTGTATGCTTCTTCAGCAGTACCTGCATTTTCATTTCCGAAACGTGCTTTAACAACGTCGGGAGAAGAAAGGAAAAGTTCTGCGGATTTAGTCATAACAGAATAATCTGCGATAGCGGGAACAAAGGACATAGCACCTGCACAGATACCGAACACAACAGATGCGTGAACTATCTCCCCTGCCACAGAGTTGAGTTTTGCGATGATTTTGCCGTAGCCTGCAAGCGCATCGATACCTTCGTGGAGACGAACGCCGCAGCTGTCAAGCATAGAAACGAGCGGAGCGTGAGCTTTACGAGCCATTTCCGCTATATTACAAATTTTTTCAGCATTCATCTCGCTGATAGCGCCCTTCATTACTGACACATCCTGAGAAAATGCGAAAACAAGAACTCCGTTTACTGCACCGTAACCGGTAACAACGCTTTCAGCAGCAGCATCAACGGCACCGTATTCGGTCGGACGCTGTTTAACAAAAGCACCGATCTCAACGAAAGTTCCTTCATCGAACAGGAGCTCAATGCGTTTTCTTGCCGCAGATTTTGAAGATCCTTCGATCGTTGCGCGGACGGAACGCACTTCTTCCGTTCTACCTTTCAGATCCATCTTGATTCCTCCGATTTCTTATTTTTAATTGCTTATTAAATATTAACTTTGGACAATCTTATCCGATTATCCCAAAATTTTCACATATACCTATTATATCATGAAACATCAACCTTTGCAAGACAAAACACGACTCTATTTTTAACAAAAATCCGAATTTGATATATTCTGCATATCATTATTGTATATCAAGACAAAATAACACATACACATAAAACTTTTTTGTTAAAAATAACGAATAGAAATATTGAAAATCCGTATTGACTTTGTTTTAATAATATGTTACAATATATTCAGAAAAAATACAATAAAAAGGAATGAATCTTAAATGAAAAAGCGAATTATATCACTGGCAATACTGTTATGCATGATATTATCTTTCTGTGCATGCGGACAGAGCGAACCGGAAGTTATTCCCGATTACACTACCGATATCGGCGAAGTTGATTTTATGGGTGCGGATTTCATATTTCTTCAGAGAAATGAAGAACATTCCACCGGCGATAACTATTTCGGATATGTAACAGAAACTGAATTTGCAGATCTTGCGCTTCAGAGAGTAAAAGAAGTTGAAGAAAAATATCATATCAAAGCAACAATCGTAACAGACAAAGATATAAATTCCACCGTACAGAATGAAACATATGCGGGCGAGGTTTCCGCTGATGCTATCCAGCAAGCTTCGGGTGGCATTAACGGAATTGCAAGAGCCGGTTTATTGCACGATATTACGGTATTATCTGATTACATTGATTACACCGACTCAAAGAAATGGGGCACATTGGAAAACATCAAGCCTTTCTTTTGGGATAATGAGCTTTATGCTGTAATTCCCGCTTCTTGGCCGATGCTTAAATACCGTTCAATGGACGGTCCGATGATCGTTAACGAAAACATCATCAGCTACCTTAACGAAACAGACCCGCGTGAATTTGCTGAAAAAGATGAATGGACATGGGATAAACTTGAAGAATTGATGCCTGTTTACAATCATATAAACGATTCAGGCGATGAAGTCAAGGCATTGTATACAACAGTTCACTGGCTTTTCAGAACAATTCAGCCCACAAACGGTCAAGGCATGGTTTACCAGGATGAAAACGGTGAATACCAGCTCGGTCTCCACTCCGATATAACTTTTGAAGCTATGTACACCGCTTGGAACTGGGCGTTCGGCGAATATGCAACATTTGTTTACATAGACTTAAACAACAACTGGACCAATATGCTTCAGGCATTCCTCGACGGAAAATCAGTTCTTACAATAATGAACGGCACAGACCTTCTCGGTTCTCAGAATTCTATAGCATATCAGATGGATAATTTCGGCGTTGTTCCTTTCCCGAGAGGACCTTTGGGTAACAATCTGACAACTCCGGGTACAACAATAACAGATACACGATTTGGTACAGCGATTCCCCTTCTCTGCAAAGACCCTGCTATGTCTGCAATTATTTTAGACGCTATCTATGAACCCCTTCCCGGATACGAGGAAGAAGAAAGAATTATAGATTATTTAAGACATAATTTCTTCTTTGATGACAGAGATGTTGAAAACTACATTCATGCGTTTGACAATATCATTTACAACTACCGCCAGGAAGGTATCACTGATGTTTATATCGGAATCAAAGGCAACAAGAGCATGAGAGAATGGCTCGACCAGTTTGCCGAAGCAGACGAAAACAACAGACAGAAATACGTTATCAATATCGAAACCTCTATTGATGAAATCATGGGCAAATAAAATTTATCAATGCACCTGTTTAACCGCAGGTGCATTGTTTTTACATATATTTTCCAATTCACATATTTGACATATTGACAAGTAAAATTATAAATGATATAATACAAATATGTAAAAAAATTCAAAAAAGAGGAGCGTAATATCAATGAAAAACAGTAAAAGAATATTTTCGGCAATTCTTCTGATACTAATGTCGGCATCGATCTGCTCATGCGGTCAGACAGAGCCTGAGACAGTTCCCGAATACAAAACAGAACTCGGCACAATTGACTTTATGGGAGTTGATTTTCTTTTCGCGCAAAACAATTCCCACAACTCAACGGGAGACGGCTATATGGGTTACCTTATCGATACTGAATTTGCAGATCTTGCAAAAGAAAGAATCGAAGAGGTTGAAAAAAAATATAATGTAAAAATAAAGATCACTATCGATCCAAATGTTTCCCAAACAATACAAAACGAGACATATTCAGGCCAAGTTAAAATGGACGCTATTCAGATAGCGTCTCATGGGATGAGCGGTGCAATAAGAGCCGGATTCATGTACGACCTTGCAGATCTTTCCGATTATATTGATTACAGACAGGCTGAAAAATGGGGTAAAGTCGAAGACTTAAAACCGTTTTGTTGGGACGGAGGAATATTCGGCGTAATCCCTGCAGCATGGCCTATGCTCAAATACAACTCAATGGACGGTCCGCTGATCGTAAATGAAGATATTATCAATTATCTTAACGAAACAGACCCTCGAGAATTCGTTGAGACAAATGAATGGACATGGGATAAATTCGAAGAACTTATGCCTATATACAGCCATATAAACGACCAAGGCGATGAAGTAACTGCACTTTATTCCAGTGACCATTGGTTATGCAGAACAATGCAGACGTCAAACGGCGAAGGCGTTATCATTCAAGATTCCGAAGGCGAATATCAGTTAGGTCTTCATTCCGAAAAAACTTTTGAAGCCATGAATACTGCATGGAACTGGGCTTTCGGCGAGTATTCAACATTTGTTGATATCAACGACGGTCATAATTGGCCTGACATGCTTCAAGCTTTTATTGATAAGAGAACAGTTTTCACAATAGTTTGCGCTACAGAACTGATCGGCACAGCGAGTTCAATAAGTTACAACATGTCAAACTACGGCGTTATTCCTTTCCCGAGAGGTCCTCACGGCAACAATAAGACCACATCCGGAACAACGATAACAGGAACCCTGTTCGGAACGGGCATTCCGCAGTTATGTAAAGATCCTGCAATGTCTGCAATAGTTTTAAACGCTATTTACGAGCCGCTGCCGGGATATGAAACTAAACAAAGCATTATTGATTACCTCAGTCAAAACTTCTTCTTTGACGACAGAGACGTTACAAACTTTATAGATGCTTACGACAATCTCTATTATAACTACAGATACGAAGGACTCACGGACGTTTACATCAATCTCAACAATAGCAAGACTATGAGAGAATGGCTTGACCAATACGCAGAAGCAGATGAAGCAAACAGAGTAAAATACGCTGTTAATATTGAAACAACTGTCAGCGAGCTTTTCGGAGAATAATACAACTCTCAACGCACCCGCAAAAGCAGGTGCGTTGTTTTTT
>CAJGDF010000115.1 GCA_904502105.1 uncultured Clostridia bacterium | reverse complement strand
CCGTTAAGAGGAAATACAAGCTTGCGGCCCTTGTTTATGAGAGAAGAACAGTCAACGCCGTTCTTTTCAAAAAGCTCAATGGTTTTCTTTTCAAGTCTGCCTTTTGTGAGTGCTATTCTTATCGGTCGAAGCGGCTTTTCAGGCTGAACATCTTCTTTTCTGTTTTTGAGAAGATCAAAAATATCGTCAACCGTTATACTGAAGCCTGTAGCGGGAAGATCTCTCCCGAAATTAGCCGTGAGATTATCGTATCTGCCGCCCAAAAGAACAGCATGGCCGAGTCCGCTGACAAACCCGCCGAATATTATGCCGGTGTAATAGTCAAGTCTGCCGACAAGACCGAGGTCAAATGAAAGACATTTTCCGTAGCCTTTTTCCTTGAGCTTTATTATGAGTGTTTTTATGTAGTCAACTATTTCTCTGATTTTTTCCGAGCCTGTTTCGTTGGCAAAATCGTCCAATGATGCAAGGTCAACATCATCTGCATTGCCGAACATCTTCGGGAGCATTTTGAATGGCTTCGGTATTTTCATCGTTTCGATGGAAGCAAAGTTTTTCTTTTCAATAAGCTTACGTATTATTTCGGACGTTTCAGGATCTATGTTATACATCTCTGCGAGAGTTGTAAACAGTTTTCCGTGACCTATCTCAATTCTGAAATCAAGGCCGAAAAGTGTCTGCATACTCTTTGCCGCAAGTTCAAGTATTTCAATGTCAGCATCCATCATGTTTTCGGGAGCTGTTCCTATAAGCTCTGCGCCGCACTGTGTTGATTCAGTCAAGGCATTTGCCGCATTGGGTGCGGAAAAAACATTCTGACAGTAGAAAAGGCGGTAGGGGAGAGGTGTATCTGTAAGCTTTGTTGCCGCAATTCTGGCAATGGGAACAGTACAGTCACAGCGAAGCGCCATGAGTCTGTTTCTTTCATCTGTAAATTTATATACGTTGTCACCCATGGATCTTGTCGGGTCTGCGGAAAATACATCAAAATATTCAGCAGTTGGGGTAACCGTTTCTTTATAACCCGAATCACTTAAAAGGCGAACAAGCTTTTCGCATATCTCTCGCCTGAGCATTGCATCGCCGAAAATATAGTCGCGGCGACCGTCTGTACGACCGAAATCAATATTCTTCATAATTAATTATCCGTTAGAATTTTTTATTTATTTATCACTTTATCTAAATAAAGTTTATACATTATAACACAAAATTCCTGTGTTGTCAATACACATTTGAAATATTAGAAAAAAAGTTACAAACCACGGAAATTCGCTTGAAATCAAGTTATTTTTACGTGTGAAATTATCTGTAAACATCATTTCGGAGCGTTAAGACTTTTGTCTCAACACTCCGAGCGTTTTTTTAGAAATTAAGAACAGGGCCTTCTTTGCAGATGCAGCGTCTCTGACCGTTTACTTTAGTTGAACAGCAAAGACATGTACCGATACCGCAACCCATTCTCTCTTCAAAGGAAGCGAGGCAGGGGATGTTGTTTTTCTGTGCGATATCAATGATTTTTTCCATCATTACCATCGGGCCGCAGGTGATGATCTTTGAGATCTTTTCGCCGTTTGCGATCATCTGTTCGAGTCCCTGGGTTGTAAATCCTTTAACACCTGCCGAACCGTCATCGGACATGAGATTTACAGGGCAGATTTTTTCGAAATCTTCAATGAAATTGTCGTAAACAGCCTCTTTATTTCTGAAACCGAGGATAGCTTTTGCACTTCCGCAAGCCTTAACTGCATTGAGAAGGGGGAAACAGCCTATGCCGCCGCCGATTGCAACAACGTTTTCATCGTCTTTTGTAAGCTCAAAGCCGTGACCGAGAGGTGCGAGCATATCAACGATATCGCCGACTTTTTTTTCTGAAAGTTCTTTTGTTCCTTCGCCTCTGATCTCAAAAATAAAGCGAAGAGTGTCTTTTGTTACATCGCAGATACTGATCGGACGTCTTAAAAATGTCTTTCCGCCGCAGAGAACGTGAATGAACTGACCCGGAGCGCAGATCTTATCCGCATCGGGAAATGCAACGGTGATATCAACGAGTTTTTCATAGGTTTGTTTTGTGAGAATCTCACAGAAAAGATGATTGTTATTCATTTTCCACCTCATATTTTCTTCCGCAGAATTTACATACAACTTCTGCCGTCGGTCCGAGAGAAGCTCTTTCTTCTTTCGGTAATGTTTCAAGTATTCTTTGAGCGCTGCGTTTTGAACAGTGACATCCGAACGTAAGTTCGCTTTCACCAAGCTTTTCGCATCCGCCTTTTATTAATTCTTCTTCATCTAAGGCTCTGCAGAACGGTTTTACCGAATCCCAGACTTTTCTAAGGTCGTTTGATCCGGGAAGTTCTTCGGCAAAAACACCGACAGACATTCTTCCGTCTCTTATAACTTTCCATTTTGCGTTCCTCTGCATACTTTCGGTTATGTACGCATTTACCGCACCCTGAATATTTCTGCCGAGAACAACGCTGTGATAATCTCCGCCTACGTCAGAGTGTCTTGTTACCTCAAGAATAACGCCTTCCACTCCGCTCGGGGGTTCAAACGTATCCGAGTATGCGCAGACTCGTCCGTCACCGAAAGCCGTAACAGCCATCATTTTTTTTGTTTTTACCCATTTGAAGCAAGCGGTTATGTATGTTTCGGCTTCTTTCTGTTCAGCCGAAAGAGCAGCGGTAAATGCTGCCGCGTAACCGAGAGAGATATAATCTCCGTTAAGGGTAAGGTTTTGTTTTTCCGCTATTTCCTCACAGATATCTCTGACGGAAGAAACGATAATAAGGGTGTCACCCTGTATATATCTTTGAATAACTTCGTTTTTCATATTTTCTACCGAATGTTCCCTAAGAGAACAGTATGTTTTTCAAGTATTTCTATCGGCTGGTATGAAAGCTTGGAGCGTCTGAGACCCTCGTCACCAACATCGTCGCCTCTGTTTATATATTGTATATTTCCTGTGGCATACCTTTTTGCGAATTCGCTGACTATCATCTGGTATGCACCGTTTATTGATTTGTCAGCCTTTTCAATATGAACGAAAAGAGTTTCGTTTACCGTATCACCGAATGTCATTCCGACTATCTTTTCGTTTACCTTGAGAATAAGCCCCGAAAATCCGTATTTATCTGTATTGTCCAGAACCTCATAAACCTTCGTCTTCTCTTCTTTTGCAAGAACGTGGTCTTTGGTGTTTTCGGATGAATACATCTCAAAAAATTCTTTGACTTGTCCAATATTATCTTTTGTTATTTCTTCAAAAGAATAGTCCGGATTTTCTTTTTTGAATTTATTTATATGATTTTTTTGTCCGTGAAATTTTTTGCCCGAAAAATTTTTCAGGTCGTCGGCTTTGTAATAATAGTCAAAGCTGTCTCTGTCGGAAACAATCTGCAAAACATCGTATTTTTCTTCGAGAATTTTTAACTCGTCCGATGATACCGCAAAAAAGAAAGGCCTGAGATCATTTTCTTTGCAATAGCCGAATATTTTACGTATGTTTTCATCTTCGTCTCCGCCGAACGGAATGCAGAAGGACGGTTCTTCTTTCGGATATACGGCTTTAAGGAAAAGCACACCGTCTTCTATTGCATATTCGGTGTGAAGATAGTCTCTCCACATAAATATGCCGCCCAAAGAAAAATCGCTGAGCCTTGAATCACGTTTTTCAAGAAACGGGCGAATTATATGTGCATCGTCAAGCTCCAGCTTTTTGAATATCATATTTTCGCCTCGCGTTTTTGCGCTATAAATATGTCTCTTCCCATAAATGAGAAAACCTTTACAGGAGTGAATCCCTTTTGTTTAAGAAGCGTTTTCAGCTCGTCTCTTGTGTAAAGAGTTTCTTTTACAATGCTGTCATAACGTTCGTATTCCTGCCCGTCTCCGGAGAATACGGTTATATAATTTGTAAGAATACCTCTTGAAAAAGCCCCGTCAAGAATAAGGGTCGATGTTTCTCTGTCAATAACACGGAGTGCCGCATTTTTTTTCATCAACGCTTCTGTTTTTACATCAAAGATAAAATATCCGCCTGGCTCGGTAAAATTTATGAGCCTTCCGACAAACGATGCAAGCTGTTTTCTTGTTAAATGATTAAGGGTATCAAGTGAACAGAAGCAAAGATCGTATGCGCCGTAAAGATCGATCTTTTCAAGCGGCTGGCAGATAAGATGGGGCTCAATGCCGTTTTCATCAAGCTTTTCAGCGGCTATTTCAAGCATCTCGGGCGAAATATCAACACCGGTGCACGAATATCCGCGCTTTGTCAGCTCTGTGATCAATGTGCCTGTGCCGCATCCGCAGTCTACCGCAAGACCTTCCTTAGGAAGAAAAGGTGCTTTTTCGAATATTCTGTCGAGATAATTTACATGGTCAAAGCCATCCGTAAATTCATCGTAAACAGAGGCAATAATATCGTAATCCGTCATTCGTCAAATTTGAGAACAGACATGAACGCTTCCTGGCTCAGCTCAACTGTACCGAAGGAGCGCATTCTCTTCTTACCTTCTTTCTGCTTTTCAAGAAGTTTCTTTTTACGTGTAATGTCGCCGCCGTAGCATTTTGCAAGAACGTCTTTTCTCATTGCTTTAACGGTTTCTCTTGCGATTATTTTACCGCCCACCGCTGCCTGAATGGGAATTTCGAAAAGCTGACGGGGAATATTTTCCTTGAGTCTTTCAGCTATCTTTCTGCCTCTTGAATATGCTTTGTCGGTATGTACGATAAACGAAAGCGCGTCAACGATATCTCCGTTAAGAAGAATGTCAAGCTTAACAAGCTTACTTTCAAGATAATCTTCAAATTCGTAGTCGAGAGATGCATAGCCTCTTGTCTTTGATTTGAGAGCATCGAAAAAGTCATAGATTATTTCGTTAAGGGGCAGGCTGTAATGGAGATTTACTCGTGTCTCGTCGATGTAGGTCATGTTTTTGAATACACCGCGGCGTTCCGTGCAAAGATCCATAATGGTTCCGATGTAATCTGTCGGAGCAAGTATATCTGCTTTAACAAAAGGCTCGTATGCCGTTGCGATTTCAGAAGGAGAGGGGAATGCTGACGGGTTGGACAAATACTCAACCTCGCCTGTCATTTTTTTGATCTTATATATAACGCTCGGCGCTGTTGTAACAAGGTCGAGGTTGTATTCTCTTTCAAGTCTTTCCTGGATTATTTCCATATGAAGAAGACCGAGGAAGCCGCATCTGAAACCGAAGCCGAGAGCTGCGGACGATTCTTTTTCAAAAGAAAGGGATGCGTCGTTCAACTGAAGCTTTTCAAGCGCTTCTCGAAGATCCTCGTATTTTGCACCGTCTGCGGGATAGATACCCGAGAATACCATCGGCTGAACTTTTTTATAACCCGGCATGGGCTCGTCTGCGGGGTTTTCCGCGTGTGTTACGGTATCACCCACCTGGGTATCCTGAACTGTTTTTATGGATGCCATTATATAGCCGACTTCGCCTGCTTCGATCGCCTCTTCTTTTTCAAAACCGAAGGGACGCAGACAACCGACTTCAACAACGTCAAATTCAGCACCTGTTGACATAAGACGGATCTTTTCGCCCGGACGAAGTGTTCCGTCAACAACGCGGACGTAAACTATAACACCGCGGTAAGAGTCGTAGATACTGTCGAAAATAAGTGCTTTCAACGGTGCATTCTTATCACCGGTAGGCGCAGGGACGTTCTTTACTATCTGCTCAAGTATCTCTTCGCAGTTTTCGCCTGTTTTTGCGGAAACTCTCGGAGCATCTTCTGCCGGAATACCGATTATATCTTCGATCTCTTTTATAACTCTGTCGGGGTCTGCAGACGGAAGATCTATTTTGTTTATAACAGGCACTATTTCAAGATCGTTGTCAACTGCAAGGTATGTATTTGCAAGAGTCTGAGCCTCAATGCCCTGAGATGCGTCAACAACAAGTACCGCGCCCTCGCAAGCAACGAGAGAACGTGATACTTCATAGTTGAAGTCAACGTGGCCCGGAGTGTCTATGAGGTTGAAAATATAGGTCTT
>CAJGDF010000114.1 GCA_904502105.1 uncultured Clostridia bacterium | reverse complement strand
CTGCAGAAAAATAAAGATTTCTAATTATAAATAAGTTTAACGGACGTCTGTTCAGACGAACAAGTGCATAAAGTATATCCTTCAACAAAAGGAACTATCCGGAAATAAGCATCGGATTTTTTCCAGGACAACGTTCTTGCCTGATTATTTTCGGGTAAAACGCTGTAAGTTCCGAAAGAATCGTCTATACCATTGCCTTTGTACTTCACATAACTTTCCTTTGCCGTCCAAACATCAAAAAAGCAAACAAGCGGATCTGTTTTTACATATTCATATTCATCGTTATGAAAATAACGTTTTGAAAGTTTCAAATATCTTTCGGCAGCCTGTTGCTCTGTTTCGGTTTTCAAGCGTTCATGAAACTGAAGATCGATACCTGTTTCAAAAAAAGAAACTGCAATGATACAGAAGTCGCCGCTGTGAGTTACAGATAAATATATACTGTCGGTGCCGACAAGATAAGGCTTACCTTTTGCCGTTTTCAATATATTTACCGAATTGGTATCAAAAGCTGTACCTGTTTGCGACACAAAACTCTCAACTGATTTTCTGATCAGCTCTTCAGTTGTTTGAGAAGGCTTTAAATAAACGTACAACCGTAAAACGGAATTGTCTTTATCAGACATTTGTATAACCGTTTTTGATCATATAGTCGATTACATCTTTTACAGTATGCAGCTTCCAGACATCTCGGCTGGGTATTTCAACGTCGAAATGATCCTCAAAAGCACAAACTATATTCATTACGTCAAAAGAGTTAAGACCGAGATCTTTTACAAAATCAGTATCATAAACGATACCCTTTTTTCCGGTAACTCTGCCAACGGTCTCTTTTATAAATAAAAAAAGTTTTTCTTCCATTAAATCAGCTCCTGAATGTTATCAAACGAGATAACGTTTTATTTTTTTAAGCGCAGTTTTTGAAAACTCCTGCTCTCTGATATTGATCATACGGACCTGCTGATACAACGGTAATTCTTCGTTTATCAACCCGATTGCTTCCTGCAGAGCCTCCAATATTTCATATGAGTCCATACCTGCGGTAGTTTCTTTATTCGGGAAGATGCTTGCTGCAACCTGTACATCATCGGTTGAAACGCCGCTTGCCGCGCCGTAAACAACAACATCCTGAACGAGCGGGATCTTCTGGATCTTCGCTTCAAGCTTTTCGGGAGAAACCTTTTTTCCGTTTCTGAAAACGATCAGGTTCTTTTTTCTGCCTGTTATACGCAAAAATCCGTCTTTATCAAGTTCACCTATATCACCTGTTCTGAACCAGCCGTCAGTCATGACATCTTCAGTCAGATCCGGGCGTTTATAATAGCCCTTCATTATGTTCTTTCCGCGGACCAATATTTCGCCGTCCTCGATTTTAACCTCGGTATGAGCGGAAACAAGTCCGACAGAATCAAACTTATTCATTTTATTTCTGTTAACGCTTACGAGCGGAGCGCATTCGGTTATTCCATAGCCCTGGAGGACCAGAACACCGAGAGAATAAAATTCTTCCATGATATTCTGGCTCATATGAGCGCCGCCGCAAATGATCAGTTTAATTGAACCGAAGCATTTTTCACGTATAAGCTCCATGGATTTGAATTTTTTATTTATGCCGACAGAAAGAAGGAATTTTTTAATTTTCATCAATTTCTTCAAGCCGTCGGTTTTTCCGGCAGCGGCTACCGAAGCCCACATGCTGCTGTGAATCGTTTCAAGCATAAGCGGAACAGTAAGCATTGTGTGCGGATTTGCAAGCTGTATATCTCGCATAACGGTTTTTATATTACCGTTGATATAAAGATGAGCTTTACCTATCAGCATAGATAAAACCGAGCAAGTCAAGCCGTATGTATGATAGAACGGAAGTGCGGTAAATGCGATATCGCCGATAGCAACATTTGCGAGAGCATCCGAAGCATTTGTAAGAATAGCTTCCTGACTAAGCATTACCGGCTTGGAATAAGTCATCGTTCCTGATGTGAAAACAATGGATGCGGTCATATCGGGAGTTACGGCAACATCTGTTAACGCACCTGAATCACGCAAATTCTTACCTTCGGCAATAAGTCCGTAGATAGAACGCTCACTGTCTTCTCTGTTAAATGAATAAACAGATTTTGAACCGGAAAAATATTCCTCACTTATAGATCTATATCTTTCAGCACAAAAAATACATTCAACATCTGCCATATCCAGCATTTGTTCTATTGTTTCGGTAGACTGTTCTATATCAATACAAACAGCAACAGCACCGCAATATGCCGCAGAAAAATATGTAAGAAGCCATTCATAACTGTTTTCGCTGAGAATAGCAATATGCTTTCCAGCCAATCCAAGATTGATAAGACGTTCCTGAAGATTCAATATATCACTGTAAAACTGACCCCAGGTAACACCATCCTCTTCGCCCTTTCTGTTAAACCATGAAATAGCCTTTTTAGATTCGTTTCCGACCGCAAGATCATCTATCATATCACGGAAAAGGCTGTAATATTTCACTTGATTAAGAGGATATCTTTTCATTATTCGACTCCTTTCGTATCAGAGTTCATACAAAAAAGCTTCATGAAGGTTTCCTGTCCCAAACGTGCAATAATGGAATTCAATGCATCAACAACTTTCGGGTCATACTGAACGCCGTTGCATCTTGCGATCTCGGACATAGTTTTTTCAAAGCCCAAGCCTTTTCTGTATGCTCTGTTGGAAATCATAGCATCAAAAGAGTCCGCAACGGCAATGATCCTAGCTCCGATACAGATATCGTTACCGGACAGTCTGTCGGGATAACCCGAACCATCTATTCTTTCATGATGCTGTCTTATTATAGGGAGAAGGTCTTTGAAAAGAGCAAACTCTTTAATAATAGACTCCCCGCCAACAGGATGTTTTTTTATTTCGGAGAATTCTTCATCTGTCAAAGAACCGTTTTTCAAAAGAATGGAATCTCTGACACCTATCTTGCCGATATCATGAAAAAGTCCCGCAATGCGAATATTATCGACATCGCCTTCGGACAAGCCAAGTTCTTCAGCCAAAGCAACAGCAAGGAAAGAAACTCTTTCGGAATGGCCCTGCGTTTCTTTATCTCGTGCTTCTACAACAGTTCTGAGTGTGTCTACCGTCTGCATATAGGCATCTGAGAGGCTTTCCTGATATTCTTTTATAATTCGCATTTGTTTTATGCTTTTAACACAGGACTCAACAAGAAGTTCCAGCTGGTCAAAACGCTCGTTTTTCTCATAATAGCCCTGAATATCAAGCTGACGTATCGTTTTTACCGGCGGAGCCATGCTTTTATGACCTGTCAGCAAAACAATAAATATCTCTTTATTAAATTCTCTTACACGCTCAACGACCTGGTCGCCGCATATGGGACTCATCAAAAAGTCAAGCAACAATATATCATACGAAGAAACTCTGATTCGTTCAATTGCCTTTAACGGATCGTTTTCAATATCGACATCATAACCCGAACGCTTGAAATATGCCTGAATCGTCGAAGTTATAATGGGATCGTCGTCAAGTGTTAAGATCGATATTTTATTTTCAAGTACTTTCTTACTTTTCCTCATGACTTAATACTCCATTCACAGTTGCTAATGTTCGGATACTAACTATATCCAGCGGTATCTTTATACCAAAAGTACAACCTCCGCCTTCGCGGTTTTCGCCCCAGATCTCGCCGTTGAATTTACCTTTGATAACAGCATTGGAGATATATAATCCCAAACCGGTACCGTGAGCACCTTTACTTGTGATCATTGATTTAAAAAGCTTTTCCCGAACATTTTCCGGAATTCCGACACCTCTGTCACTAACAAGTATACTTAAATACTCGTCATCATGGCAGACTTTCAGTTCAATCTCGCCGCCGCCTTTTTGTTTCTGAGCAAAAATCGAATTATTAAGCAGATTTCCTATTACCTGTACAAGATTATTTATATCACCGCGAAGAGATATCTCTTCATTTTTATTATAGTCTATTTTCAAACTGCAGCCGCTGTTTAAAAGCTCATGTCTCATAAGCAGAGTGCTTCGTTTGATCATTTCGTCTATTGTGAAAGTAATTTTATCATCGGTGCTGACATTCGCAGCCTGTCCTTTTATAGCCGTAATTATATCGGACATATATGCGGTGGACTCTTTCACCTTTGACAGCCAATCGCGCATTTCCGAGTAAATTTCCATGAAATCGCTTTCTGTAACATCGCTGTCACCGATACTGCTTTCACACTCTTCAACAAGAGCCTCTGTAGCGGAAACACATCCGGAGATACTCATGATCGGAGTTTTCAGGTTATGCGCAAGGCCGCCGATCATCTGACCAAGGAAAGCAAAACGTTCCTGTTCCATCATTCTTTCCTGGTTTGCCTGAAGTCTTTTCATACTGTCTCGAAGCTGTGTAATATCTTTAAACAGTATTACAAAGCCCGTGAGCTTTCCGTAAAGGTCCAAAGGCGAAACTTCCACAACAAAATAATATTTTTTTTGTGCATTATCTAAATTGAACAGTACAGACTGTTCATATGAAACATGGGTCCCACCCTGTCGGCTTGAATCAACAGCAGCAAGAAGACTGTATATAACGTCCTTCTGCGAATTCTCGCTGTTTTTCAGACATTCACCAAGCTGAATATTTTCCGTAATACCGTATTCCTTGGCAAAAAGCTCCTGAAATCTGTTGTTGAACTGTACAACTATACCTGTTTCACTCAAAACAAGATAACTGTCGGATATAGCATTCAGGATATGCTGTTTTGCGATGGGACTGATATCGAGAATATGCAGTTTAAATATCGCAATACCGTTAAGAACAACAGTTACAAGGAAGCTTAACGGAGTGGCGGTTATCGGAAGATCCTTTTCGCCGAATGTCGCAACAGCACTGACCAAAAGAGGGCATAACGCACTGGCAATAAAAACAAGACACTGTCTCCAATATAAAGATGTATTGTTCTTTATACCGAACCAGAGCATGTATACTATACCGGAAACAAGAAATACATAATTAAAGAATCCGCTTATTAATATATACGGTCCGAAAACTATTTCACTTCTGACGATCGAAAATTCCACGTAATACAAATGGTGTAATTCGTTAGTCCAGGCAACAATAATAGTTATTATCGGAGGAATAAAAAACAGCTTCATCCACGATTGCATTTTATCGTAACCTTTAACAAAGGAAATAGCAATACACAGATAGATCGGAGAGCACAGTGCCCCGCCGGGCTGCATGGCACAGTCCAGCAAAAGCATAAGAGAACTGTTTGACGTATCAACAAATCTTAATGCTATCAATGGGATTAACCAGCTTGAATAAGATAAAGCAAGCGCGATAAAAAGCCCGTTCAGAAATGCACGTTTCTTTTGAGTTTTTCGGCTCCAGATCAAAAATACAACAAAAGCAAAAAGTGTAACAATAAATAATATAACTGAAAAATCAGATACCATAAAAACAGCCTCCTCAATCAAACTCTTTAAGAACGACAGAAACATCAACCGCTTCGTTGACATATCCGTTCTTCTTTAAAGCATCAACTGTATTGTTATTTGTTACGGTTATCTGTTTTGAGATCGCGTTGGAACGAACCGCATCCATAACAACACCGAACAAATGTCCTTCAAGATTTGGAGCTTGCTCTTTAAGGATATCAAAAAATTCCTTCATTTTAACAATTCGGTTATTGGGGTTTACCGAATTCATGATCTCTCCGAGAGAAGGAGGGATCGGATTCATGATATGAAAAACAGTATCGGAAGAATCCTTAAGCAAAAGAACCTGCTTTGCGCTTCGGTCTATCGGCATAAGATCTATACCTGCATTTTCCACATCGAAAGGAATAGCGCCAATTTGTTTAAAGCCCTTAACGGTTAAATAAAAAGCATTGGATTCGGGATTTTTCTGGAATTTTCCATCAGAATCACGTCCGACCAATCTGCCCAAACGGAATATCTTGGCATTTAATCCGTCGGATATTGCATCAAACACAACTTTTTCCGCTAAATATTTGCTTTTAACATATATATTTTTT
>CAJGDF010000113.1 GCA_904502105.1 uncultured Clostridia bacterium | reverse complement strand
TGGGAAGAAGCTCAGGCAATTGTTAAACTTAAACAAAGCGATCTTCTTTATGAAATAATTCAGACTCAGAGTGACAGCGTTGAGGAAGGTAAAGTTATCAAAACAGAGCCTTCAACATCAACATCTGTTCCTGTGGGAACTACCGTTAAAATATATGTTTCATTCACTACCGAGGCAACAAGAGTGTATGTTCCGGGCCTTGTCGGATATAAAGAGGATATTGCCCGTCAGACTCTTCTTAACGCTCAGCTTTACTATTTCTCGGTACGTTATGAATATGATGATTTTGTCGAAAAGGGATATGTTATTTCTCAAAGCATAGAGAAAGAAACTATCGTTGACGTAAGTGAAGAAATTATTATTGTAGTAAGTCTTGGCAGTGTTGCAGATGCTATTGCGAACGGCACATATATGCCTCAGGACGATCAAAGCACTGCTTTTGACGATTACTATGATACAGGTGAATAATAATTTACAAAAGAAAGGATTATCGTTATGACAGGAATAATATACGAATGCGTTGGCGGCGTTTATTCCGTTAAAACAGAAAACGGCTTTATTTCCTGTCAGGCGAGAGGCCTTTTCAGAAAAGATGATACCGTTCTTTTAACAGGAGACAGAGTTACTGTTGAAAACGATATCATAACAGAGATAATGCCGAGAAAAAATTCGCTTATCCGTCCTCCTGTTGCAAATATCGATAAGCTTTTTCTCGTCGTTGCGGTCGCATCTCCAGATCCGAGCTTGTATAATATAGATAAAATGCTTGCGGTTGCTGCTTACCATAATATTGAGCCGATAATCGTTTTCAGTAAATCAGACCTTGATGACCCGTTCGGACTTCTTGATATTTATTCTGATCTCCCGTATAAAACGTTCAGAGTATCCGTTGAGTCGGAAAGTGATCTTGATCAGATCCGTGCGGAGATAAAAGACAGTATTTGTGTTATGAGCGGTCTTTCAGGTGTAGGAAAATCAACGCTTCTGAACAGACTTGATCCGTCTCTCGACCTGAAAACCGGTGATATCAGTAAAAAACTCGGCAGAGGTAAAAATACAACAAGAACATCTCGTTTCTTTGATATTGCGGGTGGAACGATTGCCGATACACCGGGCTTTTCAAGCCTTTCGTTTGAGTCCTATGATATTCGCAACAGGGCTTTTCTGTCAGACTGCTTCCCCGATTTCTCTGAATTTACGGATGATTGCCGATTTACGGACTGTTCTCATACTAAAGAAAAAGGCTGTGCTGTTCTTCAGGCTCTTGCGGAAGGAAAGATAAAACCGACAAGACATGAGAATTATTGCAAAATGTATGAAGAGCTCGGCGTTTATAAGCATTGGGAGGATAAAAATTCCAAATGAGCAATAAACGTGCGATAATTTACTGTTGGTCAGAAAGTGACCGTATGCCCTTTGAACCCTCTGACGGTGATATTGTTATATGTGCTGACAGCGGTATAAATTATGCCCGCAGGGTAGGGGTTCGTCCCGATATTGTTCTTGGTGACTTTGATTCATCTGAACGTCCCGAAGGGACCGACAATCCGTTTGATATTATAGCTCTTCCCCGTGAGAAAGATGATACGGATGCTCTTTATGCCGCCCGTACGGCTTTAGCGGAAGGGTGCGATAAAATATATCTTGCAGGCGGTCTCGGAGGCCGTCTGGATCATACGCTCGGTGCGATATCTGTCCTTCGTTTTATTGAAAAAGAGGGTGCCGAATGTGTTATTTGCGACGGTAAAACAAGAGTAAGCCTTGTTCGTTCCGGAACAGAAAAAAAGTTTGAATACGATGAAAACGTTGAATACATATCGGTTTTTCCGTCAAACGGCAAATCATTCGGTGTTAAAATAAAAGGATTGAAATATTCTCTTGAAAATTTTGAGCTGACATCCGATTTCCCGATAGGTGTAAGTAACGAATATGTTTTCGGACAGGACGGATTTATAAGCTCCGAAAACGGGGATCTTCTTATAGTTGAGATTTTAAAATAATATAAAAACAGAAAAGAAAGGCGGTGAATTATTATGGGACTTATAAATAAAAAGAAACTTCGCGCGGCAGCATTTATTGATTTTGAACATTGGTATATCTCAATGGAAAAAATATACCGAAAAAAAC
Source organism: uncultured Clostridia bacterium (assembly GCA_904502105.1). Classification (GTDB taxonomy): domain Bacteria; phylum Bacillota; class Clostridia; order Oscillospirales; family UBA644; genus HGM12619. Next base: position 3,972 of record CAJGDF010000113.1, on the reverse strand, counting down.
CTGATATCGGCGCTTGGATTGATATGATAAACGAACGTGCCGACCTGAGAGAAATAACATTTTTTGCTGATTTTTCAAACCCGTCTTTAAATAAAGAAATTTCAAAAATCAGGGAATATACCAATAAAATTGTTGAAACGAAAAACCCCAATCCCCACTCCGAAAAGGATTTTACGGATTTTATTATGCTTGACCATATTTATCAGAAGGCTTTTGCTGATGATAATACAGATATATTTATCCTTTTTACGGGCGATGCGCATTTCAATTCTGTTGTGGCTTTTCTTAAAACGATCTGCCGTAAACAGGTCGGTGTTTACGGTGTGAAGGGTGCTTTCAGCAGTCAGCTTAAATCTACGGCTTCATGGTGGGTCGAGCTTCCTACCGATTCGGATCTGCTTAAACCTTATTACGATATGATCCTCAAAAATATCCGTTATCTTGAACATAATCTGAAGCCAAATCAAAATGTCACATTTATTAATACCGTTAACAGCGTTTCCGAGCATTATTCCGCAGATAAACAAAAGGTTCGCGGCGCACTTCAGTCACTCATAGATAACGGTTATATAGAAAGCCACGAAGAAAAATCGCACCGAAAAATGACTGTGACGTTAAAAACAAATTGGGATAAACTTATTGCTGACGGGTTGTGGGTCGCGGAATCGTTAAGCGGCAACCTCTTTATCAAGAAAACAACTGTCACTCCTCAAACCGAAGTTCCTCAGAAAAAGCGCAAAGCCCCGTCAAAACCTCGCAGATATAAAAAGACAAGCAAAGCATGATACATAAACTGCCCCGATCTTGATTTGGGCAGTTTATTTTTTTAAAGGTATTTACTTTAATGCTTTTTTATGATATACTGATAATATACTATAGTTAGAGGTGATTTATATGGAAAATCTTAAATATACAGAAGTCAGAAATTCGCCTTTTGATGTTTACGGTCTTTATGATTACAAAAACGAAAATCAGTATAAACGTATGCCTGACGAGATCGGTAAAAATGTAAATGACGGCGTTTCGGGTCTTTATCTGAATACCGCAGGCGGAAGAGTCCGTTTTTCTACCGATTCTCGATTTATTGCTATTCGCGTTTCGATGCCGGGTGTTACTCGCTTTTACCATATGCCTCTTTCAGGATCTGCCGGCCTTGATCTTTATATTGATAAAACCGAAGACAATGTACTCGATCCTGCAGTTGAAGATCTCGGTTTTTATAGGGTTTTTGTTACTCCTTACGATATGCAGGACGGCTATGAGGCTTGTATCGATCTCGGTACGAAAAAGATGCGTTATCTTACGATCAATATGCCGTCTTACAGTAATGTTAAAGACCTTTACATAGGTGTTGATGAAGATTCAACATTGAATGGCGGTCTGAGATATCTTCCTGTTCTTCCAGTCGTTTATTACGGCAGTTCGATAACGCAGGGGGCCTGTTCCTCACGCCCCGGTAATATCTATCAGAATATTATCGCCCGCAGATTGAATGTTGATTATATAAACCTCGGCTTTTCGGGCAGTGCAAGAGGTGAGAAAACTATCAGGGATTATATGGCAACACTTTCGATGTCTGCTTTTGTTTCCGACTATGATCATAATGCGCCTTCTCCCGAATATCTTGAGGAAACCCATTTTGAACTTTACAAAACGATAAGAGAAAACCATCCGAATATACCGTATATAATGATAACACGTCCCGATTACCGAAACGGTGACCGCACAGCTCAGAGACGTCAGGTTGTTATAGACAGCTATGAGAAAGCAAAGGCTCTCGGTGATAAAAATGTTTATTTTATCGACGGTAAAGATTTCTTTACAGGCAGATTTAACGATATGTGTACTGTCGATGCATGTCATCCGACCGATCTCGGTTTTGCCTTTATGGCAGATACAATCGGTGATGTTCTTGCAAAGGTTTTGAACTTAAATTAAATTTGATTGAATGGGGATCGTAAAATGAAAACGGTAAGAGAAAATTGCTTTAACTATGAATTGATCCTTGAATGGAATAACAGTCTTTCCGATCGGATCGATATAGACTTTGCGCAGGATACAGATAACGTTAATCATGCAATTCTGAGAATATCTGCAGACGGTGTTGCTATTATCCTCAAAACACCGCATGGTGTGCAGATCCTAAAAAATGATGCATATGTTCCCAACGGAAAGATTGTATTGCTTCGCAGAGGTAATTATGCTCGTGTTCTTTATGATGGAAAGGAAATGTATCTGCAGGGCGGTACAGGGGAATGGTACGGTCATTACATGGCAGAAAAAGCCGTTTTGTCTGTTGAAGATAACGGAAACTGTCTGACTTCTTGCCTTTACGCCTCCCTTGATTGGCTCATAGCCCCCGATACACCTGCTGTTTTTGCCGGCAATGACGGCACGTATTACGAACAGCAGATAATCCCCGGAGCTGTTATTGAACATGACGGTGTGTGGTATATGTACTGCATGTGCGGAATGAAAGGCGAGGAGGAAGGCTCTTCTCGACGTGTTATCGGTGTTGCAACTTCAAACGATCTTATTAACTGGACTGTTGAGCCTGAACCTCTGATAGATCACGGTGTTCTTGGAGTTGCAGACGAAAATTTGTATCCGAATGCCTGCGTGAAAAATAAAGACGGCAAATTTGTTCTTTTATTCTCTGCACAGGCTTTCCCGAAATGGATAGGTGTGTATGCTATGATTTCGGATTCTCCGCTCGGTCCGTTCGTCCTTTGTGAAGATAATCCGGTAATTCCTGCAGATAAGCCGATGCATGAGTTTGACGCTGTTGAGTGTAATTTACCCCAAGGTAAATATTTGTTGTATTTAACAACCTTTGAAAGCGGGTCCGATAAGGATATTCCGGGCGACAGAGGTGTTCTTTATTTCAGCGACGATCTCATTCACTGGAAAAAGGATAGTGATCTTCCGCATTTTCGTCCCGAAACAAAAGACGGTTGGGATTTTGCCCATGTCAGAACAAGGGGTATCAATAAAATCGGAGATACCTGGTATTTATGGTATGAGGGTGTGGGCTTTTGGCCGGCTCCGAAGAACGATTTTGAGTCTGACAGTGCATTTGTTAACCGCGATTGGTGGGATGTTGTTGGTCTTGCACGTTCAAAAGATTTGAAAAATTGGGAATACTATCATCGAAATCCTTGCCTCGTTCCGCAGGGACGAGCTGTTGACAGATATGATAACAGATGGGTCGGATGGCCGAGGATGGTTATAAAAGACGGAAAAGGTTATATCTTCCACTCTGCAAGCGGACAGAAGGTTCATGTCGGTTACAGAATGATCGACATCGATGCTCTGATAAATTGGGAGACCGAGAGCGGAAAAACTGAGAAGCTAATATGAATATTGAGAAACAAGTTCCACTGATATTTGTAGAACTTGTTTTCTTATCTCTTAAACGGAGAATTTATAAACTTTTATTCGCTTGACTCTACTTGAGGTTTAGTGTATAATATGATCACAAGGCCGTACTTGAATCTTTTATTTTGGAGAGTAACAAATGAGTGAATTGAATTTGGGTGCAAAACTTACCGCACTCCGATTGGAAAAAGGCGTTACGCAGGATGATGTTGCGAATGCACTTGATATTTCTAATAAAACTGTTTCAAAATGGGAAAACGGTTCTTCTTCCCCTGATATTGAAATGCTTGTCCGCATTGCTGAATATTTCGGTGTAAGCTCGGACTTTCTTTTGGGACTCGAAAATACTAACTCTGTCAATGTTTCCAAACTCATAGATAGGGAGTTTGACGGTCTTAACAGATGCGATGCAGTTCTGAAAATGTTTGATCTGTCAAATAATATTTTTAATTCAACATTCAAAAGAATGGGCTACTGTTCTGACGAAAAAGAAACTGTTCCCGAAATAGTCAGAGGTGCACCGAGAAATATTATAAGCAACGAATATTTGTATCAGATGGATGTTAATTCTGAATACTTAAACATGTCATGTTC
>CAJGDF010000112.1 GCA_904502105.1 uncultured Clostridia bacterium | reverse complement strand
CATTCTCTCGTCTATTTTTGCGAGAAAGTCGCCGATATCTTCATCCTTGCCCTTTATGTAAAGATTTTCTTCGGCATGTATCTGCAGTTCACCGATCCCGGGAAATGTTTCCATTATTTTTTTTATGTCGCTTTTAACGTTTTCGCCAAGGGGATGCTTTTCAACAAACTCCTTTTTTATCGGGTCGTAAATTATGGAGCCGTTAAGCGCAACGATATATGTGTTGATAACAAAGCTTTCCGCAAAATTTTCGGGAAATTCGGGCCGTCTTCCCGTCGCAACCGTAAAAAGGCCGCCGTTTTCCTGAAAATATTTTATGGCTTCGGAGTTCTCTTTGCTGATGATGCCTCTGTTGTCTATGAGTGTGCCGTCCATATCGGAGCATAAAAGTATTCCGTCAAAAATCCCCATTTTTTAATTCTCCATGTTCTCAAGTATGTATCTCGCAACGCTGTCTTCGGTGTTTTTGCCTATAACTGTATCTGCCGCCGCCTTGACTTTTTCGTTTGCGTTTTCAACGGCTATTTTAACATCTGCCGCGTCAAACATCGCAAGGTCGTTGAGATTGTCGCCGAAACAAACGATCTTTTCAAATCCGTATTCGCTTCTCAAAAATTCAACACCGTGCTTCTTCGAGGCGGTATCGGCAAAAATTTCGAGATACCAGTTTTTTTCGTCGTAAATGTCTTTGTAATATGTAAAATTGATGCTGTTTGTATTTTTTATTTTTTCAACGGCGGTCATCACGGTATGTTCACTGTCCATTACCGCAAAATATGTAATGCCGCCTGCCGCAAGGGCTTCGGGAATCTCGGTTTTTGTAAATTCCTTGCCGAATTTTTTTATGCGGTCGTCAACAAACTCTTTCATTGCCTGATTTTTCAGCTCGGTGTAGTATGTTTTCATGCCGTTTTCGCCTGTGTAAATAAACGGACACGCGCCCGATTCCTCAAGCATTTTTATAACGGATAATGCCGCGTTTTCGGCTATCGTTTCCGTTTTTATATATTTCTTTTCTCTTATGTCGTAAACAGATACACCGTTCTGCATTACAGACGGGACGGTCGGAGCGGCGCTTTTCATTATTGAATCAACGGTTGCCGCAGTTCTTGCCGTCGCCACCGCAAAATTCAAGCCTTTTTTATACGCTTCGTTTAACATCCTTGCGGACTCTTCCGAAAGCTCCGCGTTTTTTCCGAGAAGCGTTCCGTCAAGATCGGAAATGAACAGGGTTTTGGACATAAGGACTCCTTGAAAGTTAAATTTGCAGCAGGGCTGCAAGTTAAATATTTCTATACATACAGAGCTGATAACTTATCGGCAGATAAATTCAACTGTATTATACCATAATCTTCCACCTTCGTCAACATTTTCCATGGAAACATTTTAGGGGTTACAAAAGGGCTGTTTGTATGTTAAAATAAGTGCACGGAAATATCCGTTGAACAATCTGAAAGGAACTCTTATTATATGAAAAAACTTTATTCGACGGCGGTTTGTGCCGCCATGGTTATCGGTCTTTCTCTGCCTTTCGGGGCCGCCACAGTGGGAAGGGTCTCAACGCAAAATTCGGGTCTTAATATCCGAAGCGGCGCGGGAACGGGTTATTCGATCGTTTCTTCGGCACCGAAAAATTCTTATCTGACTGTTGAAGACGAAAAAAACGGCTGGCTCAAGGTCCGTTACGGCGAAAACAGCTACGGCTGGGTGTCTGACGGTTACATAACCGATGTTCCGTCCAAAACACGCTGCGTTACCACCTCTTACGGCAAGCTTAACGTGCGAAGCGGTGCGGGCAAGGGTTATTCTGTTAAAGACAGGCTTTCAAAGGGCACGGAGGTGCTTGTTATTGCCGAAAACGGAGGCTGGTCGCAGATAGTTTACGGCGGAAACAAGCTCGGCTGGGTAAGCAATGAGTTTTTAACATCTGCCTCAGGCTCGCAGTCTTCCGCATCATCCGTTTATCTTTCCATCCCCCGATATTCGCAGACGGACAGCCGCTGGCGTTACGATAAGCTCGGCAATTCGTCGAGGACTATAGGCAGCGCAGGATGTACTACCACCTGCATTGCGATGGCTGAAACTCATCTTCGCGGCTATACCGTTTACCCCGATACGATGGAAAACGAGCTTTCTTATTCTTCGAGCGGCGATCTTTACTGGCCGAAAGGATATAATGCGGTCTTTTCAAAAGATCTCTCGCTTATTCTTTCCGAATTAAAGGCAGGCAGACCCGTTCTTGTCGGCTCAAAAACGTATTCGGGCGGTCAGCATTGGGTGCTCGTTACGGGTTATAACGGCGGCGGGCTTACGGCCTCTTCTTTTGTTATCAACGACCCCGGAACATCGGCAAGAAAAACTCTCGATCAGTTCTTCTCTGCTTTCCCCGTGTTTTATAAGCTGGTAACGGTGAGAAGCTAAATAGACCTTCGGTCAGCTAAATAATGCTTCGCATAGCTAAATTGTATAAACAAAGCTAAAAATAAACAGAGCAGAAAAATGGTTGATCCAAAATCTGCTCTGTATTTTCATATTACAGCTTTTTGCGTGCTGGAAAGCACATTTAGCTCGGCATCGCCGAATTTAGCTCGCAACTCTGTTGCGAATTTAGCTGTGCGAAGCACTATTTCACTTTTCTGTATACCGGCATATAATCTATCGGTGCGTTTGCCGTAACGTATTCGCCCTTGCTTTCTATCATGCCGCTGCCGTCCATCGCTTCCCATTTGCCTTCGGGCAGGTATACGTCTCTCTGTCTTGCTCTGTAATCCGTAACGGGTGCTACAAGATAATCTGAGCCGAACATATACTGATCTTTTACTTCCCATGCAGTTGCATCGTTCGGGAATTCGAGGAACATTGCTCTCATCATCGGAATGCCCGATTCCTGAGTCTGTTTTGCGGACGCTTTGATATATTCCTTCATGCCTTCTCTGATCTTGAGGTACTTAACGAATATCTCGTAGTTTTCTTCGCCGTAGCTCCATATTTCGTTGGGTGAACCTGTGTGGCAGAAGCCGCCGCCCTTCGTTGCACCCTTATCGAGAGGTTCGATATCGTGCGGACCTCTGTCGCCGTGCATTCTCAAAATCGGCATGAATGCCGCCCACTGATACCAGCGTACCAAAAGCTCCTTGAACATCGGGTCGTGAATGTTGCCGCCTTCAAATCCGCCTGTGTCGGAGATCCAGTAGGGGATGCCTGCGATACCCATGTTCAAGCCGTTTGTTATCTGACGTTTCATCTGCGAGAATGTACAGTCAATATCACCCGACCATACAAGTGCGCCGTATTTCGGAGTGCCGACCCATGCGCAGCGGACAAGCGTTAAAATATCTTCGGTACCGTTCTTTTTCAAGCCTTCATAGACGGTCTGGGTGTAATTTCTCGGATAGAAGTTGCCCACCTGAAGCTCGGGACCGATGTAATAACGGTGAAGATCTCTGTCATAGAAAGAATATTCGGGTTCCGCAACATCGAGCCAGAACATGTCGATGCCGTACTGACCGTAATTTTTCTTGAGAATGTCTGCGGCAAATTCTCTGCCGTCCGGATTCGTTGCATCGAAGAAATAAGACTGTCCGCCGAAGTCGAACATTATATGGTTTCCTCTGTCTGAAGATACAAGGTATCCGTTGTTGTAAAGCGCACCGAAATTCTTGCTTCTCACATCAACTGTCGGCCATACGGAGACCATAAGACGTGTGCCGTACGATTTCAGCTCGTCAACCATTGCCTGCGGATCGGGCCAGTATTCGGGGTCAAAATCCCAGTCACCCTGATATATCCAATGGAAAAAGTCAATAACTATAACGTCAAGCTTGATGCCTCTGCGATGATACTCTCTTGCAACGGAAAGAAGCTCTTCCTGTGTGCGGTAACGCAGTTTACATTGCCAAAGACCGAGCAGGGATTCGGGGAGTTCTGTCGCTCTGCCCGTGACCTCTGTGTATTTTTCCATTATCTGTGCAGGTTCATCGGCTGCACATACCCAATAGTCTATCTTTTTTGTTGAACGTGCGGTCCACTCCGTCACATTGTCCGCAAAGGAAACGGAGCCTATTGCGGGATTGTTCCACAAAAAGCCGTAGCCTCTGTTTGACATGAAGAAAGGAACTGATATCTGTGCGTTTCTTTGTGCAAGTTCGAGATTGCAGCCCTTTAAATCGTAATTTGCGGTCAGATATTGACCCATACCGTGTATCTTTTCGCCGTCATAAGCGGTGAATCTGACTTTTACCTCAAAATCGTTCGTTCCGAGAATCGGAGCATAATCTCTGCATTTTAAATTTAAATGAGAACGGCTCGGCATTTCTTCAAAGAGAATATTGCCGTCTTTTGAAAATGAAAGACGGTTCCAAAGGATCGTGCATCTCAAACCGTCGTTTTCAATGTATGCGTGTCTGTTTTGTTCGGACGGAAGCTCTATTTTAACATTTTTCGGCTCGACCTCATCCAGTGCCCAGTTTTCTTCGGGTATTTGTCCGAAAGGTACGGTACAAACTCGTATTCCGCGTCCCCATGCCTGAATACGTATCGTTTCGTGTACGTTCGTCAGAATGAGGGCTGTATCGGTTCTCTTTATCATTTTTTTCGCTCCTTTGTGTTTTTTTTATTATAGCACGGTTCGGAATTTTTTTCAATAGTAATAAATTAAAACTTGACAAAAAATTTTTTGTGTGTTAAACTGAAAAAGTAAAAACAATTCAGGAGAAAAATTATGAATCCCATACTTCCGAAAAATTATTTTATTGCGGACGTTGAGGCTCGTGTTATGCCCGACGGACGCCTTTATATGTACGGTTCTTACGATCTCAGAGACTTTTGGACTTATTGTTCTTATAAATATCATGTCTTTTCAACCGATGACCCGACAATGACAAACTGGGTCGATCACGGTCTTGCTTTTGAGAACACAGAAGAAAATCCGGGAGTTCCCTGGAAACCGAACGAACTTCTGTTCGCTCCCGATGCGATATACAAGGACGGAAAATATTATCTTTTTATCTGCGGCGAGGGCGGTTACGAGGCTGTTGCGGTCTCCGATAAGCCGTACGGTCCTTTTACGGATGTTAAACCCATCGTCGGCGCTGACGGAGACGGCATAGATCCCGCCGTATTCATTGACGATGACGGTCAGGCGTATTATTTCTGGGGTCAGTTCTCGCTTCGAGGCGCAAAGCTTATGGACGATATGTGCACTCTCGACCGGGATTCGATCGTCAGAGGCGTACTTACCGAACATGAACACGGCTTTCACGAAGGCTCAAGCATACGTAAAATAAACGGAAGATATTACCTCGTTTATACCGATATTTCCCGCGGAAGAGCAACTTGCATGTCCTACGCCGTTTCTGATTCGCCTCTCGGCCCGTATAAGAAAGGCGGCGTTATTATTGATAATATGTACTGCGGTCCTTCTACATGGAACGATCACGGCTCTCTTTGCGAATACAACGGTCAGTGGTATGTTTTCTATCACCGTTCCTCTCAGGGCAACGATAAAAACCGCCGTGTCTGCGTTGAACCTATAACCATAAATGAGGACGGCTCGATCAACGAGGTCTGCATGACTTCTCAGGGGCCCGCCGGTCCTATCAATGCGTTTGCACCCATCGAAGCTGCCTGCGCTTGCCGTATGATAGGAAAAGTTCATAATATTAACGAAGACCCCGAAAAAGATGCCGCTAAGGAGATCCTTGCCGACTGCGGCGGCGGTAATTTCAAAGATGACTGGGCTGAATATAAATATATCGATTTCGGCGACGGCGTTTCTTCCTGCAAATTAACGGCACGAGGCAAAGGCGTTCTCGAGCTTCGTGTTAACGGCTCCGACGAGGCTATCGGCTCTGTCGAGATCGACGGCGAAGACGGCTTCAATGAATATACCATGAAGATAACGAAAGAGACCTGCGGCGTCCGCACTCTCTGGGTGTTCTTCAAAGGCAGAGGAATGGCGCTGGACAGTTTTTATTTTGAAAAATAGATCTTCAAAATAAAAACAGCTAAATAGACCTTCGGTCAGTTAAAAGCGTCTCTGCTCCTTTCGGTAGAAATATTGACAGGATAACAATTGCATGTTATAATATGAAAAAGGAGATGAAAAAAATGAAAACAACAAACAGATTTCTTTTAACCCTGACATTTTTTACGGTT
>CAJGDF010000111.1 GCA_904502105.1 uncultured Clostridia bacterium | reverse complement strand
AGTTACAGTAAACCAAGGATGATTTTCAAGCAATACAGCAAAACGCTGGCCAACCATACCGGTAGCACCTATAATAGCAACATTATAATTTTTCATACAAATCTTTCTCCAGTTTCATTATATGCAAAACGACGGAATATGCTCCCGTCGTCAATAAAATACACAGATATATTATTGCAACAGATAGCTCAATACCGCATTATGCGGTAACAGCCGAGCAGTTTTTCACTGAACGTCCGGACAATGAAGCCTCCTGCTCATCCATTTCCTCGGCGATGGCACCTTTTTTTCGCTGCTGACAGGAACAACAATCCGAAATTTATCGAAATTAAGCGAAATACTTATTGACAACGCACCTCTATCAAGTTATAATTAAGTATAGCAGATTTTATCCGATATGTCAACACTGACACGCAAAATTTACAATAAAAGACAAAATCATATCAAACATAAATTACACATTCGATTATTGAGGAGAAATATGGATCTTCACGATTTTTATTATGACCTACCCGATGAGCTTATTGCTCAGCATCCTGCAGAGAAAAGAGACCTCTCAAGACTGATGTTTTTAAACAAAGAAAACGGCGAAGTAAAGCACGGAACTTTCAGAGATATTTTGGACTGCTTTGAAGAAGGCGACTGCCTTATTCTTAATGACTCAAGAGTAATACCCGCTCGTCTCTTTGCGAAAAGAGTTCCCGACGGAGCTGATATCGAGGTATTTTTACTTCGTCCTGCAGACAATTCAAACACATGGGAATGTCTTGTTAAACCGGGCAAGAAAATGAAGGCCGGAACTCAAATAGATGTTTGCGGTGTTGCCGGAGAAGTTCTTGAAGTTCTTGAAAGCGGAAACAGAATGATACGATTCGATTTTGAAGGTGACTTCAGAAAGAAGCTTGATGAAATCGGACAGATCCCACTCCCCCCTTACATTACAGAGGAACAGGACGATTACGGCAGATACCAAACAGTATATGCGAAATATGACGGATCTGTCGCCGCACCTACCGCAGGTCTTCATTTTACAGAAGAAATTCTTGACGAGTTAAGAAATAAAGGCGTAGAAATCGGTTTTATAACATTACACGTAGGACTCGGAACATTCAGACCCGTTAAAACAGAAAAAATAGAAGAACATCAGATGCACTCCGAATTCTTTATTTTACCCGAAAAGACTGTTGAAATAATCAACAAAGCCAAAGCTACCGGACACAGGGTTACTGCAGTAGGAACAACTTGTACAAGAACACTTGAAACAGCCGGATGCCGTTTAAACATTACAAAAGATAATTTTGAGTTAAAGGAAATGTCGGGAGAAACTGATATATTTATCTATCCGCCTTATGACTTTAAGGTTGTTGACAGACTTATCACCAATTTTCATCTCCCCGAAAGTACACTTATAATGCTTATTTCCGCACTTGCTGGACGAGAGAACGTATTGGCTGCATATGAAGAAGCTGTTAAAGAAAGATACAGATTTTTCTCTTTTGGTGATGCAATGTTTATAGGATAAAATGACAGTTGAAGAAATAAAAATACGTCGGTTGACAAATCAGTATTTGATAGAAAAAGCCGACAAACAAACTGTTGTAAAAGATTTATGCGGAATTCAAGCGCAGTTTATGCCAAATGCGATCCATTCGTTAAAGATAAGATCTTCCAAATTTGACGAGAAAACAGTATCCGAGGGACTTGTTAAAAACTGGACAATCAGAGGCACGGTTCATGTTTTTTCACAGGATGATCTTCCGCTGTTTATCAACTGTAATGATGGAAAAAATTACAGAAGGAACGAATGGAACGGTTATAGTTTTTGGAATCAGAGAGATAAATGGAAATTAAGTCCCGAAAGGCAAAAATATTTCTCTGATATTATTCTTAATGCTCTGGCGGACAGCGTAAAAACACGAGAAGAACTCAAAGAGATATGCCGTCAAAACACAATGACAGAGATTGAAGAAAACTGCATGTTTGACCCGTGGGGCGGCGGCATAAGAGAGCTTTGCGAACGTGGATTTATAAATTACACAATCAAAGAAAAGAAAGAATACTGTTTAAGTCCTGAATTCACACCAATGTTAAAGCATGAATCGGAAATTGAACTTGCGAGAAGATACTTCACAAATTTTGGTCCAGCAACTATACATGACGCACAGTATTTTTTTAAAACAACCGCTTCAAAAGTTAAAGAGTGGCTTGAGGTTTTACCTATTGAAAGCTTTGAGTTAAAAAATAAAGCATATTTCTTTATAAACAACGGGAAAACATACAACAAAGAAATTCCTGAATGTATATTCCTTGCAGGTTTTGACCAACTCATGCTTGGTTATGAAAAGAAAGAGAGTCTATTTCTCGAACAAGAACATATACGAGGAATTTTCAACATTGCAGGAATCGTTATGCCGTCAATCTTATTCAACGGTAAAATTATCGGTAAATGGAAAATGAAAAACAGGATATTTTCTGCAGAACTTTTTGAGGATATATCCTCAGATAAGATTAAAACCATAAAAGATTCCGCAGAAAATCTATGGAGCGATCTTAAAAAAACAAACATAACTACTATATAACACACAACGAGGTAATCAAATGTTTACACTTATCAAAACAGAAGGACGAGCAAGACGCGGCAGTTTTCAGACTGTACATGGTCTTATTCAAACCCCCGTTTTTATGAACGTTGCAACTGCGGCAGCCATAAAGGGCGGCATTTCGGCGTTTGACCTTAACGATCTTGAATGTCAGGTAATGCTCTGCAACACCTATCATTTGCATTTACGTCCGTCAGATACGCTTGTAAAAAAGCTCGGCGGTCTTCATAAATTTACAGGTTGGACAGGTCCTATTCTTACAGACAGCGGCGGATTTCAGGTATTTTCTCTTGCTCAGCTTCGTAAAATCAAAGAAGAAGGCGTATATTTCTCATCTCATATAGACGGCAAGAAAATATTCATGGGACCGGAAGAAAGCATGCGCATACAGTCAAATCTCGGTTCAACAATAGCGATGGCATTCGACGAATGCGTAGAAAACCCCGCTACATATGAATATGTAAAAAAATCAAAAGAAAGAACATACCGTTGGCTTTGCAGATGTAAGGATGAAATGGACAGGCTTAATTCACTCCCCGACACTGTAAACCCACATCAGATGCTTTTCGGTATAAATCAAGGCGGTACATATGAAGATCTCAGAGTTTCTCATATGAAGGATATTGCACAGCTTGATCTTGACGGTTACGCCATCGGCGGACTTGCAGTTGGTGAGAGCGCTGAAGATATGTACAGAATAATCGATGCAGTCGAACCGTTCATGCCTGAAAACAAGCCGAGATATCTTATGGGTGTTGGTACACCTGTTAATATACTTGAAGCAGTTTTCAGAGGTGTTGACTTTTTTGACTGTGTAATGCCTTCAAGAAATGCAAGACACGGACATTTATTCACATCACGCGGTATCATCAATATAATCAACGAAAAATATTCCGAAGATCTCTCCCCTATCGATCCCGAATGTAATTGCCCGACATGCAGAAATCATTCCAGGGCTTACTTACGTCATTTATTCAAAGCAAACGAAATGCTTGCAATGAGACTTGCTGTATCTCACAATCTTTATTTTTATAACAATCTTATGAAAAACATAAGAAATGCTCTTGACAATGGAACTTATTACGATTTTTACAGTCAAAATAAGGAGATACTTGGAAAGAGGATATAGAAATGAAAAGACTGAATGTATACAAACGTTATTTGAAAAAGTTCATACTGTTCACCCTTACCGTTTGCTTTACATTTGCGCTTTTTACATTAAACACAAATGCCCAAACAGTAACCGGATTGATCGACACACTAAAATCTGAATCAACAGAATTCGCAAAAAGCGATAATATAAGATACAGCTACAACAATGAAACTAGGTTGCTTACCATGTATGCTGTTTTAACGGCAGAAAACGGTATTGAATATATTGCTGATACAGCATATGTAGATATATCCTCTGACGGAAATTGGAGCATAAGAGAGTATGCTAAAATCCCCAATTCTATTTCTGACGAAGAAGCAAGGATACTTACAGATAAGCGCCTTTGGCTCTACAAAACAGACAAATACGACAATACTTATTTGCTTGATTTTACAGCAACCCCTATAAAAGATGCAAACGGAACAGAATGGTATCCGTTACTTGATGAATTTTCAACACAAAGTAAATTCATTTCATATCTCAAAAGCATTTTTTCAAATTCTCTTGCTACGGATTACATTACAAACACCTCCATACGAATTTTCGGAAATGAACTTTATGATATCGGAGGAAAAGTTTCTCTGATTCCATTTAAATACGAAGGATATCTTTTGGAGCAAACATTCGTATCCGAGAATGGAGGATGGTATTTTTACGATATCACGATACCATCAGAAGATTTTGGCAATTTAACATTCACAATCGGCCTTTATTACGAAGATAACGGTTGGAGGGTATGTTATGACGGTTTCAAGGAAAACTCCGAAATATCGTCATTTGTTAAAGCAGAGAAAAAAATCGAATTGGACGACGAATCAAATCCATCCACTTGTGATTTTTCAATCATAGCTCCAATGCTATCAGTTTTAGCTTTAACAGGAATAACATTTATATTAAAGAAACACAAATAAACGAAGACCACCAATCGCTCGGTGGTCTTTAACATTATATTTAGTTACCGTAGAGTTCCATAACGGTTCTGCTTCTGGGAAGAAGATGTTCTTCCGCACGAAGATACATAGATTCTTTTTTAGCCTCAAGAACTTCGAGAGGTTTTTTATCTCCAGCGAGATGGGGCCAGATATCATCATACATACCATCCATAGAGGGGAAGTAATATGCATGTTCAATATCGGAAAGAGAATAGAAATATTCAGCATCACGTCTGTCGAGGAAATAGTTATCATAAAGATAATCGATAATGCTGTCTTTTGTTTCATAGCCTTCAAACGGTTCATAAAGAGCATCGATTACAAAAGCAGTTTCTTCAACATGAGTTTCGGTGATAGGAATACAAAGAGTAAAGTCCGCAGCATCATAGAAGGATTTAAAAGAACGGGGATCTGCTTCGGGACCTGTCGGGAAAGGAACAATACCGAAATTATCAAGCGCATATGCAATGGAGTCGGTACCGGAAAGGATCTGATAAGCATCAAGCATACCTATAACAGCAAGACCTGATTTAAGATAGTCACGGCCGCAATCCTTGTAATCAAGATGAATGTTTGCAGCGGTAGGACCGTTCAGCCATTCATAAACCTGATTAAATGCTTCAAGAGAAGCTTCGCTGAAAATACCGAGATCAAAAGTTCCGTCTTCTCTGACAGTTATATATTCACCGCCGTTAGAGAAAGCTGCAGCCATGGGCAATCTGTCACCGGAAGTTACCAAAGAGTAGATCTGGTCACCGCCGAGGGAAGTAAGAGTGTAGTCGGTAAGAACACGGGTAAAAGTATCCCAAGTCCATTCGCCGTTTTCATAATAATCTCTGGTGTCAACTTCACCGAGAGACTGAACGTGCTGTTCGTTGATACCGAGAACGCTGCCCATGGAGTTCTGAGTACGGAGAGGATGAGCTGCGGGGATTACACCGTAAATCTCACCGTCCCACATTGTTGAATAGAGCATATTTCTGTTGCCCCATTTTGCTTCGTCGGTAACATCAAGGCTGTCAACGGTTGCAAGGTCAACAAATATACGCATAGGAACATAGGATAAAAGCCAATAAGTTTCTTCCTGGATGATGTCGATAGTACATTCACCGGAAATAACATCCTTATAAGCAGCATCGCCTGCTCTGGGTACGTACTTGAATTCAATAGTACAATTGTGTTTGTTCTGAACATCTTTAATTCTCTGAGCCGCAAGGTCAGCAAATTCGGTAGTATTAATATAACCGAGGGTTGAGTCTGCACCTTCAAAGAAATAGTCCTGAACCATTGCGAAAACAAAGTTTTTGCCGTCAAGATCGACATCACCCTCTACTTCGCCGAATTCGGGAACAATTTCCTCCATGTTTTCATTAGAACATGAAACACATCCGAAAATGAATATACAGCAAAGAAGAATTGCCAATATTTTTTTCATTAGGAAGCCTCCTGTATTAATAATTTTTTTTATTTCGTATTGT
>CAJGDF010000110.1 GCA_904502105.1 uncultured Clostridia bacterium | reverse complement strand
TGAATAAAATGGTTAAATATGCCATAAAAAGAGTTCTCTTGATGATCTTCACATTGTTTGTTATTATGACAATGTGCTTTGTTCTTATCAAGCTTTTACCTCTTCCTGCAGTTAAGGAAATGGGTAAGGATATAAATATTATCCTTATGAGACGTGAACAGATGGGTTACGGTAAACCGATACCCGTCCAGTATGCTTTGTTCCTCAAATCAGTCGTCACTCAGTGGGACTGGGGCGTAGGCGAGCAGATGTATGAAACACTTGAAGTATGGGATGTTCTTATGCAGAAACTTCCGTACACCATTACTGTAAACTTATATTCCATACTGATTGCTATTCCTATCGGTCTTGCATTCGGTATTTATGCGGCTCTTAAAAAGAACAAATGGCAGGACCATGTTATTTCAACCGCCGTTATGATTTTCATTTCGGTTCCTTCTTATGTTTATGCTTTCCTTGTTCAGTATTTCCTTTGCTTCAAGGCAGGCTTGTTCCCGATAACCATACCGTCAGCGCAGGATGCATCCTTGTTCAGTCTTAAAATGTTTATCAGCATGATGCCTGCGATCCTTTCTCTCGGTTTTGGCGTTATTGCAGGTCTTACACGTTACACCCGTGCGGAGCTTTCCGAAGTTCTTACAGGTGACTATATGCTTCTTGCAAGAACAAAAGGTCTCACAAAGGCTCAGGCTACCGCGCGTCATGCTATGCGTAATGCGATGGTCGTTATTCTTCCTATGATCATCGGTGAATTTATCGGTATTATTTCCGGTTCACTTATTATTGAACAGATTTTTGCTATTCCGGGTGTTGGCAGCCTTTATATCAGTGCTATCAATCTTCGCGATTATAACTTCTTTATGGCACTTACTTTCTTCTATACCTTTATCGGTCTTTTCTCCGGTATTTGTATGGATATCAGTTACGGATTTATCGATCCGAGAATCAGAATGGGGGGTAAAAAATAATGCAGAATAACGAATATATGAATATCCCCAAGGAAAAGTTTGAGTTTGCGGGACATGGCGAAAAGATTTTCGATAAAAAGCTTGAAACAAAGCCCATAGGTTATTTCAAGGATGCCTGGATTCGTTTCCGCAAAAATAAGAGTTCCGTTGTAGCAGCTTGGATCATTATTATCCTCGTTGTTTTCGCTCTTGTAGTTCCTCTGTTCTCTCCTTACACCGTTACTGACCGTGACGGTTATTACAAGACTGTTCTTCCCAAAAACGAGCTTTTTGCAAATCTTGGTTTTGGCTTCTGGGACGGTACTTCTGTTAAAAGCTATCCTAAAGCAGGTTATCTTTACTATAACTCTATCGGTGTTGAAAGCGGTTTTGATGCCGTTATCGGTGAGCCCAAGATCTCTACCGATGCAACAGGTAACGAGTCTTATAAATTCAGACTTGACTCCTACAATACCGTAGGTTACGTTTATCTTAACCTTACACCGGAAGAATTTACTGCTCTTCAGAGTTATCAGGACGAAAATCAGGTTCAGGTTATCTACCCCATGCCCGATACCTATAAGACAAATTATACTATCGGTAATGCAGGAGCAAACTTCTGGTACAAGCTCAAAAATGACAAAGCAAACTCTACCGGTGAACCCGCTCTTGATAAAGACGGTAAATATGTTCCCAACTATATAACCAGCTCCAACAAAGAGCGTGGCGACTATACCTCCACCATGCGTATCGAAGGCGATAACGGTGAAGGTGGCGACTGGTATGTTTATGCTGTAAAGAATCAGACCGGTTATAAGGTTCGTGTTCTTTACCGCGAATATTACATTTACAAAAACGGCCATGAGCCCTTGTTCCTCTTCGGTACAAACGCTTACGGTCAGGATATTTTTACCTGCCTTGCAGCAGGCGCAAGACTTTCTTTCCTTCTTGCGATCTTTGTTTCTATTATTAACCTTACTATCGGTGCTATTTATGGCTCTATCGAAGGTTATTACGGTGGCGCTACCGATATTATCATGGAACGTATCAGCGATATTCTCGCATCTGTTCCGTTTATCGTTGTTGTAACGCTGTTTAAATTACATTTGGCAGAAAAAGTCGGTATGCTGCCGTCATTGCTTTTTGCTTTTGTTATGACCGGTTGGGTAGGTATGGCTTCAAGAGTACGTCTCCAGTTCTACCGCTTTAAAGGTCACGAATATATTCTCGCTGCAAGAACTCTCGGTGCTAAAGACGGAAGACTTATGTTTAAACACATCTTCCCGAACTCCATCGGTACTATCATCACAGGTGCGGTTCTCACTATCCCCGGTGTTATTTTCTCCGAGTCTTCTCTTTCTTATTTAGGTATTATCAATCTCGAAACTTCGGCACTCACTTCTGTCGGTACTATGCTTTCTCAGGGTCAGGGCTATCTCCAGACTTATCCGCATATCATTCTTTTCCCGGCACTCTTTATTTCGTTGCTTGAAATTTCGTTTAACTTATTCGGTAACGGTTTGCGCGATGCGTTCAACCCGTCACTTCGTGGAGTGGAGGAATAAAGTATGGCAAATAAATTAGAAGTCAGAAATCTGCGTATTTCTTTCCGTACCGTTTCCGGTAAACTTCAGGCGGTCCGTGATATTTCTTTCGATCTTAAAGACGGCGAAACTCTCGCTATCGTAGGTGAATCAGGTTCAGGTAAATCCGTAACCTCAAAAGCTATCCTCGGTATTCTTGCCGGCAACTCAATCGTTGACGGCGGTGAGATCATTTACGACGGTAAAGACCTTCTTAAGATCCCCGAAGATGAATTCTATAAGATCCGCGGCGACAAAATTGCCATGATCTTCCAGGATCCTCTTTCCAGCCTTAACCCCATCATGCGAATCGGTAAACAGCTTACTGAAGCTATGATCCTTAAAGGTAAGGCTCGTCAGAAGGCTTGCCGTGCAGCATTTAACGACTATCTTGCTCTTCTTGAAAAAGCAATGATCAAATCTGTTGCAAAAGGCAATGGTGAAAAAGCTAAAATCCTTTCTCAGAAATGCAAAGACTTCGATAAATTCGAAGGCAAGCATCTCGAACTCGAAATTGCTTATAACTCGGCTATAAACAATGCAAACGATGCTATTTCCGAAATCGAAAACCTCCTTTTCCTCATCGAAAAGAAGGCAGTAAAGGATGCTAAAGGCAGTCTTTCTATCGTTGACGACCTCGCTCTCGGTGCTCTCAACGAATATGTTGTTAATGAAGATGCAAATGAACTTAAAGAACTCGTTGCAACCGTAAGAAAAGAAGATGCTAAGGCAATCAAAACAGGCGAATTTGATGTTATTGTTAAAGCCCTCAAACGTATCGACGAGATCCTCAAATCCGCAGTAGCAAAAGAAATGCCCAACTTCTTCTCTATGGGCTATTATCTCACTTTCTCCGGCAAAGAACTCCCCAAAATGCCCATGGTTGAACTTAATAAGTTCCTCCGTAAGTATCTCGACGATAACTATATGCTCGAATTTATCGATGGCGTTAAAGTTTCTCTTAAAGATTCTGCTGAAGAACATTTCGCTATCAAGCAGAGAGTGGTAGGGGAGCTTAAAGATGCTCTTAATACCCTCAAAACCTGCGAATTCAAACAGCCTGAAATCGATAATATCGTTAACGCACTTGTTAAGAGTGTTAAAGAATCAATCGATCCTCTTGAAATAACAAAAGACAGTTTTGCTCACACTTTCGAATCAAGCCTTCGTTCTGCTGTCTCCGTTTATTTTAACGGCGAAAAGAAGAACGTTTCAGAACAGAAGCGTTACGACAAACAGAAAGCTGATTATGACAGAAAAGCAGCTAAGGCAGGCGGCGAACTTTCCTGGAAAGTAACTCCTGCGGCTGTAGTTGATCTTGAACTCGCTAAAGATAATATCTGCAAGATCATTTCAAATCTTTGTTCTCACTATGAAGAACAGATCGCAAACAAATCTCAGCGTAACTATGATGAAGAAGCAGTTGCTGTTATCGACTTCCTTAAACTTAATGCATCAGGTTTTGCAAACAAGGTAACACGCCGTATGGCAAAGCTCCGTGCACTCAAACTTATGGAAGAAGTTGGTATTCCCGAGCCGAGAAAGAGATACAGACAGTATCCCTTCGAATTTTCAGGCGGTATGAGACAGCGTATCGTTATTGCGATCGCTCTTGCGGCAAATCCAGATATCCTTATTTGTGACGAGCCTACCACTGCGCTTGACGTTACTATTCAGGCTCAGATCCTTGAGCTTATCAATAAGCTTAAAAAAGAAAGAAATCTTTCGATCATATTCATCACTCATGACCTCGGTGTTGTTGCTAATATGGCAGATAAGATCGCAGTTATGTATGCTGGTAAGATCGTTGAATACGGTACATCAAGAGAAGTATTCTATTCTCCCGCTCATCCGTATACCTGGGCACTTCTTTCTTCTATGCCCGACCTCGATACTAATGAAAAACTCGAGGCAATCCCCGGAACTCCTCCCAACATGATCTATCCTCCTGTTGGTGATGCGTTCGCTGAAAGAAACAAATATGCTCTTAAAATCGACTTTGAACAGCAGCCTCCGATGTTTAAGATCAGCGACACTCACTATGCCGCTACATGGCTCTTACATCCCGATGCTCCCAAGGTAGATCCTCCGAAGATCGTTACAGAGCGTATTGCGAGAAGCAAGAGAAATGCAGAAGGAGGTAATAATAATGGCTGATAACAAAAATACTGTTGCGTCTTCTAATGACGATAACGTTCTTCTTCGTGTTGAAAATCTTTCTCAGCATTTCGGCGAGCTCAAAGCTGTAGACAATGTTTCTTTTGATATCAAAAAAGGTGAGGTTTTCGGACTCGTAGGTGAATCCGGCTGCGGTAAAACCACCACAGGCAGATCCATTATCAAGCTTTACAATATAACCTCAGGTTCCATTTATTTTAAAGGTCAGAGAATCGGTGCAGGCACTCTTTCTTATAAAAATGCAATCAAGGAAGCAAACGAAAAGTTCAAAAAAGATGTTGAATCTATAAAGAAAGGTTCCGCTTCCGATAAATCCGAACAGATTGCAAAGAAAAAAGCTGACCTCAAAAAATATGTTGCTGAACAGAAAGCAAATATTGCTTCTGCAAAGAACGATAATAAAAATGTAGATAAAGATCTTATTACTCAGATCCAGATGATTTTCCAGGATCCTATCGCATCTCTTGACCCCCGTATGACTGTCAGAGAGATCATTTCCGAAGGTCTTGTTATCAAGGGTATGAAAGATAAGGCAAAGATCGATGAAATGGTTTATGAGGTTCTCGAAACCGTAGGTCTCGTTCGTGACCATGCAGGCCGTTATCCTCATGAATTTTCAGGCGGTCAGAGACAGCGTATCGGCGTTGCCCGCGCTGTTATCATGAAACCTGAACTTATCATCGCAGACGAACCTGTATCTGCGCTCGACGTTTCTATTCAGGCACAGGTAATCAATCTTCTTAACGATCTTCGACGTGAACTCGGTATTACTATCCTTTTCGTCGCACATGACCTTTCTGTCGTTAAATATTTCTCCGACAGAATCGGTGTTATGTATTTCGGTAAGATGGTAGAACTTGCGGATGCCGATGAGCTCTTTAAAAATCCGCTTCATCCCTATACCCGTTCTCTTCTTTCAGCTATTCCTCTTCCCGACCCCGATTACGAGAAGAACAGACAGCGTATTACCTATGTTCCTCTCCGTGACCACGATTATTCCGTTGAACAGCCTTCCTTCAGAGAAGTTGCTCCCGGTCATTTCGTGCTTTGCTCCGACAGTGAAGAGAAAAAGTATAAAGAGATCATTAAGGAATAATAAACGTGAAGAAAAAACTGCTGCAGTACGGTATTTGCTTTATTGTTGGTGCTTTAATAGCATATTGGGTAATGGATATCGAGGGACTTTTTCTTGTAAATGTTCATTCTGAAATAGCCGCTATCCTTTGCGATGCATTTTTTGTACCGGGTATTCTTTTAACAATGGTCGGTTGTCTTATATGGATTGCCACCACAGGCTTTTTCGATTCCATTGGCTATGCCGTAAAGGTCGGTATGCATCTGCTTTTACCTTTTTTAAGCAGGGGTGAAAGTAAATCATACTACGACTATAAAATGGAAAAAGACGAAAAAAGAGGCAAAACCCCAATCTTCATCTTTATTATTGGTTAAGTTATCGATAATTATGCTTTCTTCTTCCATTAATTCACCAATTGTTTTAGTTGGGTCAATTTTAATATCTTCTTCTAACTCAACAATATCTA
>CAJGDF010000109.1 GCA_904502105.1 uncultured Clostridia bacterium | reverse complement strand
CCTCCGATGAAGAGCTTTTTGCCGCTCTCGATATGGCGCAGGCATCCGATTTTATTGCAGGTGATCTTGATAAAACAGTTGCCAAGGCAGGCTCAAATCTTTCCGGCGGTCAGCGTCAGCGTTTAACTATCGCCCGCGCACTCGTCGGTCGCTCCGATGTTCTTGTCCTTGACGACAGCGCATCCGCTCTTGACTATGCAACCGATGCAAAATTACGTAAGGCCATCGCATCCTTACCCGATAACAAAACCGTTATTATCGTTTCTCAGCGTATTTTTGCGGTCAAAAAAGCAGACGTTATACTCGTTCTCGACGAGGGTCGCCTTGTCGGCATGGGAACACACGATTCTCTGCTCAAAACCTGCCCTGTTTATTCCGAGATCTGCGAATCTCAGACTCAGGAGGTGCAGAAATGAAAAATAATAAAATAAAAGATAATACCCTCAAGAGAATTGTTTCTCTCATTCTTCCGTACAGGATCCACCTCGTTTTCTCGCTCGTCTTTGCCGCTGCGTACGTTGCGCTTTCTCTTCTTGCGCCGATCATTTCGGGCTGGGCAGTCGATGAAATGGTAGGGCAGGGGGCCGTTGATTTCAACGCCGTGTTGAAATTTGCAGTTATGTATGGCCTTGTTGTTGTCTTCGCATCACTGTTTCAGTGGATAATGACTCATCTCACAAATATCATCTCTTACCGCACCGTTCAGAAACTCCGCAAAGACCTCTTTTCAAAGATCACGGATCTTTCCGTCGGCTTTATCGATTCTCATCCTCACGGCGATCTCATATCCCGTGTCATAACCGATGTCGAACAGCTCTCCGACGGCTTGCTTATGGGCTTTTCGCAGCTTTTTACCGGCCTTTTGACTATCGTTGCAACGATCGGATTTATGTTTTCGATCAATATCGGTATTACGTTTATCGTCGTTGTTTTTACTCCGATCTCGCTTTTCGTGGCTTCGTTTATCGCAAAAAATACTTATTCGATGTTCAAAAAACAGTCTGAGATCAGAGGTAAAATGACCGCCCTCATCGAGGAATCCGTCGGCGGCGCAAAGACCGTCAAAATGTTCGGAAAAGCCGATGATTTCAGTGAAAAGATTGAAACCGTCGGTGAGGATCTCCGTGCATGCGGTGTCCGTGCCCTGTTCTTTTCTTCCATAACAAACCCCGCCACCCGTTTTGTTAATAATGCGGTTTATGCGGCGGTCGGTATTCTCGGTGCTTTTTCTGCGATCAACGGCAATATTACGGTCGGCCAGCTTTCGTGCTTCCTTACATATGCAAACCAATATACAAAGCCGTTCAACGAAATTTCGGGCGTAATTGCCGAGTTTGTGGGCGCAAAGGCTTCTGCGGCACGTATTTTTGAGATCCTTGACGAAAAGAGTGTCGAATCCTCCGTTTCCGGTGAAAAGCTCCCCGAAAAAGGCGGCAGAATTGAATTTTCGGACGTCTCCTTCTCTTATTCTCCCGATAAACCTCTTATCGAAAACTTCTCTCTTTCCGTTCCCGACGGAAAAATGATAGCTATCGTAGGCCCCACCGGCTGCGGTAAAACAACTCTTATCAATCTTCTTATGCGCTTTTATGATGTTTCGGACGGTGCTCTTAATCTTAACGGCGTTCCCGTAAAATCTCTTGATCTCGATGCTCACAGACGCTGCTTCGGTATGGTTTTACAGGATACCTGGCTCAAAAACGGAACCGTTGCCGAAAATATTGCATACGGAAGAACAGACGTCTCAAGAGAGCAGATCGTTGCAGCCGCTGTAAAAGCTCATGCGGACAGCTTTATTTCCGGTCTTGAACACGGCTACGATACCGTTATAACCGAGGACGGCGGAAATCTTTCTCAGGGACAAAAACAGCTTCTCTGTATAAGCAGAGTTATGCTTTCTCTGCCTCCCATGCTTATTCTTGACGAGGCAACATCTTCTATCGATACAATGACCGAGCTCCGTATCCGCAGAGCATTCGATGCTATGACAGAGGGCAGAACGAGCTTTGTTGTTGCTCACCGTCTTTCAACGATCACAAAAGCCGATCTCATTCTTGTTATGCGTGACGGCAAGATCATCGAAAAGGGTACTCATTCAGAACTTCTTTCCAACGGCGGTTTTTATAAAGACCTCTATGAAAGCCAGTTCGAAACGGAATAACAAAAAATAAAAACGAAAGTAGTTGTTAATATTATGGAACAAAACACTCAGCTTTGGCTTTTTCCCAAGGTAAACGAACCTTCTATGACGATTTATCCCGGTCAGTCTGTTCCTTTCAGCTTTATTGAATGCTTTGACGGTAAGTTTTCTTACGAGATCTGGCTTCGTTGTAAAACAGAAACAAAAACAAAGCTCGGTCTTTACGTAAACGGAAAAACGATCTATGAGCATATGGTGATTGCCCCCACCGATGATGTTTGCTGGACACAGCTCGGCTGCTTCCAGGTAGTTAAGGGTGAACATGAGCTTGTTATAAAAAATAATGACAGTATTCCTTTTACGTTTGAGGGCGCTCTTGTAACACGTGACAACGGCTATGCCCGAAACGGAACAGCAGACATTCACCGTCTTGAGATCATCAAGGGCAGAAATATCGACGATATTTTTGCTGAAAGCGGCATGAAGTTTTCCGAGGAAGAGCCCGATGATGTAAGAAAAGCACGTATATCTGCTCTTTATAAGCAGGGCTTTGTTGAACGGTTTGATCAGGATGCTGCAGAAAACCGTTGCCGAAACGGTGTTCCTATGGGCGGTGTAGGGGCCGGAAAGATAGAGCTTGATAAGGACGGTGTTTTTACCGCCATTACGATAAACAACAATTTTGACGTTCCCCTTTTCAAAACAGAGGGTTCCTTCTTTGCTGTTAAATGCGGTGATAATGCTCGTCTTCTTCAGAAGGTAAATTATAACGACTTTTCTTTCCCCACCGTTGAAAATATTGATTTTAACGGATCCTTCCCCGTGGCAGAGCTTTCTTATTCCGACAGCTCGATCCCTGTTGATATTTCTCTAAAAGCTTATTCTTTTTTGCCCGATAATGATGTTGAAAACTGCGTTGTTCCTGCGGTTGTTTTTGATTTTAACATTGAAAACAATACCGATAGCGAGCAGGATGTTTCTCTTATGTTTTCATGGGAAAACATTCTCGGCACAGGCGGTTCAATGGGCTTTAAGAGCAAGGATGACGGCAATTCCTCATTTGTTATGAACACATGGAATCCGGGATATACCTGGAGCGACAGAACGGGTACATTCCAGAAAAAACATTCCGAAAACTGTATTTCATTCGGTATTAACACCAAATCTCAGAATCTTATGTCCGTCGGTGACTATACTCTTCTTTGCCTTTCCGAAAACAGCAGATCAAAGCAGTCCTGGAGAGTCAGAAACGGAAAAGAACTTTGGGACGAATTTCTCTCGGGTGAGTTTACCGACAGCGATCATGTAGGTAATGAACAGGATTTTGATTACACCGCTGCCGCTGTCTGTTCAGATAACGTTCTTTCCGTTGGTGAGAAAAAGACGGTCACATTCATTCTTGCATGGAATATGCCGAATTATTTTGACTATAACGGCAAAAATATCGGCGTTTATTATTCTAATTTCTTTTCATCGTCAAAACAGATCGCGGAATATACCGCAAAAAACAAAGATAAGCTTTTTTCTGCCACGGTGCGGATAAAAAACACCCTCGCTGCCTCTTCTCTTCCCGATTGGCTCAAGGGTAAGCTGATTAACGATATGTTCCCGATCGTTACATGCTCCTGGTTTGATAAGGCGGGCCATTTTTCTATCAACGAAGCCCCCGCAGGTATGATGGGATGTCTCGGTACAATGGATCAACGCCTTGCATGCAACGTTATCTACACGAATTTCTTTAAAGATCTTGACCGCAGAGAAATGCGTCTTTTCGCTCTTAACCAGGGCGAAAACGGTTCTATTTCTCACGATGTCGGGTTCGGAGGATTTTCTGAAGAGCCCCGAGGAGGCACGTGGAGCGATCTTTGTTCTTCTTTTATCATTCAGGTCTATAAGGATTATACATACAATGGAGATACCGAATATCTGTCCGAGATGTATGAACGCTGCAAAAAAGCGGTCGGTTATCAGCTTTCAACAGACCGTGACAATGACGGGATCCCCGACGTAGGCTCCGGGCTCGGAACGACGTACGACACATATCACTGGTACGGCGCATCGTCATTTGTCGCTTCTTTGTGGCTTACAGAGCTTCGCTGCTGTGAAAAAATGGCGGAGGATATGAACGATATAGCGTTTGCCGATGAATGCAGAAAGATGTTTGACCGCGCACAGAAATCGGCTATTGAAAAGCTTTGGTGCGAAAAATATCCTTACGGTAATTATTTTATCAGCTATAACGATGTTCCAAACTCGAAAATAAGCGAAAACTGCTTTATTGCTCAGCTCGCAGGTGCATGGGCGGCAAAACTTCTCGGTCTTGGCGATATCTTCCCCAAGGATATGATCCGTCAGGCGATAAAAACAATGTATGAGCGTAATGTTAAACTGAATAACATGGTCATTATGAATGATGAAACAACCCCCGAGGGCGATTTTGACGGTTACGGCTATACATTCGTTCAGTATGACGAGGTATATTTCGGCTGTCTTGCGATCTATTACGGATTTGTTGACGAGGGTATCGAGGCATTCCGCAGAGTTTACGATGCAACAGTCGGCTCTCCCTGGAACATTGTCCTTACACATTTTGCCGACGGCAACAGAACAGGCCTTCCGTATTATATGACAAATCCCGCAAGCTTCTTTATCATTGAGGCTCTTTCCGGGTTTGTCCCGAATCTTGTTTCGGGCTCTCTTCGTATTTCACCGAATATCAAAGAAAGCTCCGTTTCTATGCCTTTGTTCTCTCCGAAGCTTTGGCTTGATATGAATTATTCCGTAAACGGTTCGGAGAAGAAATTTGAGCTTACAACACTCCGTGCATCCGAAACGGTTTCTTTTAAACAGTTTGTTACGGAGTGCGATAAAAAAGTAATATCCGTTAAATTGAACGGCAGCGATGTTTCTTTTGTTCAGGACGGTACGACCGTAACAGCAGAATGCCGCCTTGAATTTAACGTTGAAAATAAACATACAATTATCGTATCTTACGAAAGTGAGAAATAAATTATGAAAAAAAATCAGTTATGGTACACCCATCCCGCTGACAGATGGGATAAATTTCTCCCGATAGGCAACGGCCGTCTCGGTGCGATGTTTTCGGGTAACATCGGCAGTGAAAATGTTCAGATGAACGAGGATTCGATCTGGTACGGTTCACCCAGATCAAGACATAATCCCGATGCGCTCAAAAAATTGCCCGATATCCGCAAATATATTCTTAACGGACAGATCCACGAGGCTGAAAAGCTTATGGTTCACGCTCTTTGTGCAACCCCCGAGTGTCAGAGCATCTATCAGCACGGCGCAGACCTTGCGGTAAACAATTACGGCAGACGAGGCGAGCTTTCCGATTATCTGCATTATCTTGATCTTGACACCGCAACCGCAGTTCTTTCCTATAAAAAAGGCGGTATCGGTTTTAAGAGAACAGGCTTTTGCTCCAATCCCGCTCAGGTAACCGTTATTAAATATGAATCTGAAAAAAACGATCTCGACATGTCGTTCAGCCTCAAGAGAGGACGATACCTTCTTAACTCATACCTTATCGGCGACGATATTACCGTTATTGACGGTACGGTAAGCGAGGGCGGTATAAGATTTGTATGGATGGCAAAGGTCGTATGTGACGGAGATGTCGAAGGCATCGGCGAAAGAGTTTGTGTTAAAAACGCTAAAACAGTAACAGTTTACGTTACCTGCTATACATCCTTCCGTGAGGATGAGCCTGAGAAGGCTTGTCTTAAAACACTCGAAGCTGCTGTTAAACTCGGCTATGACAAGCTTTACGAGGATCATGTTGCAGATTATAAGAAATATTTTGACCGTGTAAAGCTTACCCTTTGCGACTGCGAAGAAAATGATATCCCCACCGATGAACGTCTTCACAATGTTCAGAACGGCGGCGAGGATAATGTTCTTGTTGAACAGTATTTCAACTTCGGCAGATATCTTATGATCTCGGGCAGCCGTGAAGGAACACTTCCTCTTAACCTTCAGGGTATCTGGTGCAACGATTACGAATCTGCATGGGACAGTAAATACACTATCAACATCAATACCGAAATGAACTACTGGCCTGCCGAGACCTGCAACCTTTCAGATCTT
>CAJGDF010000108.1 GCA_904502105.1 uncultured Clostridia bacterium | reverse complement strand
ATCGCATATCTTGCGTTTTCTTCGATATACTCACGACGCGGCTCAACCTGTTCACCCATAAGAATAGTGAAAATTCTGTCTGCGGCCGCAGCATCTTCAAGCTCGATCCTGCGCAGAGTACGCTTTTCGGGGTCCATAGTTGTCTCCCAAAGCTCCTGCGGGTTCATTTCACCGAGACCTTTGAAACGTGAAATATCTATTTTTACGTTCGGGTTGCCGCCGCGCATTTCGTTACTGATCATATCTCTTTCTTCATCGCTGTAAGCAACTCTCGTTGTCTTACCTCTCGAAAGCTTATAAAGCGGCGGAACGGCAGAATAAACGTAGCCCTGTTCGATGAGCGGACGCATAAATCTGAAGAAGAACGTTAAAAGAAGCGTTCTGATATGCGCGCCGTCAACGTCAGCATCGGCCATGATGATAATTTTGTGATAACGAAGCTTTTCAGCATTGAAATCGTCACCGATACCCGCACCGAGAGCGGTAATAACGGGAGAAAGCTTGTCGTTGCCGTAAATTTTATCTGCTCTTGCTTTTTCTACGTTTAACATCTTACCCCAAAGAGGAAGAATTGCCTGGAAACGTGAGTCACGGCCCTGAGTTGCAGAACCGCCCGCAGAGTCACCCTCTACGATGTAAATTTCGGTAAGCGCAGGGTCTCTTTCGTTGCAGTCACGAAGCTTGTCGGGCATCTGACCTGAGTCGAGAGCTGAATTTCTTCTTGTTTCTTCTCTTGCTTTACGTGCAGCTTCTCTTCCGCGCTGCGCAAGAACGGCTTTATTGATAATAGCCTTTGCAACAGACGGATTTTCTTCTAAAAATACGGATAATTTTGAAGAAACAAGGCTGCTTACAACGCCTCTCATCTCGGAGTTGCCGAGCTTGGTCTTTGTCTGACCCTCAAACTGAGGCTCTGTTAATTTAACGCTGATAACAGCCGTCAAGCCCTCGCGGACGTCTTCGCCCGAAAGGTTATCGTCTTTATCCTTGAGAAGCTTGTATTTTCTTGCATAATCGTTGAGCACGCTTGTGAGTGCCGCTTTGAAACCGACATCATGCGTACCGCCGTCAATGGTTCTGATATTGTTAGCATAGGAGTAAAGACGTTCTTTGTATGAATCGTTATACTGAAGCGCAACTTCTGCGGAATTTTCTTCATTATCCTGAGAAATATAAATGATCTCATGAAGTCCGTCGCACTGATAAGATTCGTTGAGGTATTCAACGTATGTTTTGATACCGCCCTCAAAAAGAAGATCGTGAACAACAGGCTCTTCGCCGCGGTCATCGGTAAGGATTATATGAACGCCTGCGCTGAGGAACGCCTGCTCGCGAAGTCTTAAAAGAAGCGCTTCAAAATCAAATTCGGTCGTTTCAAAAATAGTTCCGTCGGGATAGAAACGGCAGGTGGTACCCGTAATGTCGGTAGTTCCGATCTTCTTTACGGGTTCGTTGGGAACACCCTTGTTATAACGCTGATACCAGACGTCCTTACCGTCGTGAACGGTAACCTCAAGCCATTCGGAAAGAGCGTTAACAACAGATGCGCCAACGCCGTGAAGACCGCCGGAGATCTTATAGCCTCCGCCGCCAAACTTACCGCCTGCGTGAAGAATGGTGTAAACAACCTCAAGGGTTGAAATACCCATTTTCGGATGAATACCCGTGGGAATGCCTCGGCCGTCATCTCTAACGGTAACGATATTGCCTTTTTCGATAGTTACGTAAATGTTTTTACAGTAGCCTGCGAGCGCTTCGTCGATAGCATTGTCAACTATTTCGTAGACAAGATGACAAAGACCCCTGACGGACGTTGAACCGATATACATACCGGGTCTTTTACGTACCGCCTCAAGACCTTCCATGACTTGTATCTGATTCTCGTCATAGGCCTGCTGCTGAGCCATTACCTGCTCTGTGTTTTCTGCCATTTTATAAACCATGCCTTTCTTTTAACACAGACTTGCTGCGTTAATCTTCGGGTGCCGTGT
The DNA here is from genome assembly GCA_904502105.1 of uncultured Clostridia bacterium. Taxonomy (GTDB): domain Bacteria; phylum Bacillota; class Clostridia; order Oscillospirales; family UBA644; genus HGM12619. The sequence goes on along the minus strand of CAJGDF010000108.1, from coordinate 4,334 downwards.
TATCGGCTGAATATACGTCTTTTATTGATCGTTGCCGCGGAATACTGCGAAAGATATACAGATATCTCGCCTTTTTTGCGGCAAACGATGAATGTCTTCGGAATTTCCGAAGATACGTTGATTATCCTGCCGTTTTTCTGCGCTTCGGTAAGATAATCGCGGGTTATATATGATGTCGTTGTCGTTTCGATGTCAAACATCCCGACAACTTCTTCTTCATCTATCAAATAATCGGAACCAATGTAAATGTACATATAGGGATTCCTTTCAGTCAAGCTCAAAGCAATAAATATTGCCGTAGCTCCAGTTGTAATCACTGCCTCTGTGGCGGTCGAACGTCATAAAGAAAATTCTCGTCCTTCCGCACATTTTAACGGGCATAACGCTTCCCCAGCCTCGAAAGCCTCCGTCGGGGTAATTGAATTTTGCTTTGGTCATGCCGTTTTTACTGTAAATTCGGTAATTTGAATGCTTTTCAAAGCCGTTTCCGCAAACGAAATAAAGTTCTCCGTTGAGTTTAACAAAAGAACCGCCCGTTTCACTGCCCTCATTACCGCGACCGATAAATTCAAAACCGTCGCAAGGACTGTCCGACTCAAAGAAATAATAGCAATACTGCCCGTTTCGCGGGTCGATCCTGCAAACAGCCATAAGCCATTTGTTTCTCTTATGATCAAATATCAGATCCGGATCTTCATCGCCGGGAAAGCCTCTGAAGGATGTTATGTCGGTCTCTTCATCAGCTTTTTGCATCAGCTTAACGTCTATCACGTTCACTCCGAATCTCGGATCGCCGTCAAAGCAGGCGTGACCAAGGATTCGTTCATGGGCAAAGGCGCTTACCCATACGTACCAAAGGCTCTTTTTTCGGTCGTAAACAAAAGTCGGTGCAACGTAATTTCGCCACTTTCCGTCTCCGCTGTCATAAAAAACAGCTCCGGTCATTTCAAATTCGGATGTTGACGGTGTCCACGAAAATACAGCCTGAAATGTTTCCGCCTGCATTCTTACGGACGCTGTAAGATAAACCTTGCCACGGTCGGTCATTATCTCGCCGTTTTCGTATTTTATCGGACGGATATCCGCAAGCGAAACTCCGTTATCTATATAAGAAACCGCTTTTTTTATCTCAACGCTTCCCGATGCGTAAACGGAAACGTATGAATTTGAAAAAACGCTGTGATCGTTGCTGCTGCTGAATTTTTCTTCGTTAAAAGAATAAATGTGCTCGGGCTTGCCGTTAACGTTTAAATAAACGTCAAAATATGACGGGCGGCAGCTGACTGTCATCTGCGAGTCTATTGTAACACATTCGGGTATGATAATTTTCTCAACTTTTTCTCCGCACGAAAAAATTATCTCTTTTTCGTTTCTTTTAACCTCTGCTTTAACATCCGCAAGCTGAAATATAAATCCCGCTTCACCGTTATAAACGGCGGATGTCAGTTCGTAGCTTGCAAACGGAAAAAAGCGGCAGAACATTCTGCTGCACGTTCCGTTCGTTAAAATATATCTGTTATTTTGAACGTATTCTTTGCAATCTTCGCTCTTTGCGGTCACGGGATAAGGATCACCGCGGTCATCGTTTATAAAATCCTTAAAAAATGACATCTCACCGAGCATTATTTTCAGGTTTTTATACATCGAAAGCGAAAATATTCTTTTAAATTCGGAATTCAACATAATCTATTCCACTTTTCCGTTTTTTACGGGGATAAGCTTGGCGTCGGGCAAAGAAAGAATGGGTTCGCAGGATGTTATAATGACCTGCTTACCTAAAATTTTGCCCGTGATATAATTTCTTCTTCCGATATCAAGCTCAGAAAAAACATCGTCAAGCAAAATAAGCGGATACTCACCTGTCGTTTCCGCTAAAATTTCAGCCTCCGCAAGCTTGAATGACATAACGCATGAGCGCTGCTGTCCCTGCGAACCGAAAATTTTAACGTTTTTGCCGTTGAGATACGTTTCAAAATCGTCTTTATGCGCTCCAACTGAGGTATACCCAAGCTCTTTATCGCGTTCCCTGTTCTTTTCAAGCTCCGAAAGAAGCTCGTTTTCGTCAGATGCTTCAAATGAAGGAACGTATTTCAGCTTTAACATCTCCGCTCCGCCCGATATCTCATTGGCAACGGGCGCGGCAAACGATTCAAGGCGCGAAATATAATTTTCACGCGTTTTCGTAACGAGAAACGAAAGCTTTGCAAAGCGTTCATCCCATATATCGAGCGTTAAAAGATCGCCCGACTTCAAAAGAGCGTTTCTCTGCTGAAGAACACGGGTAAACTGCGAAAGAAGCGTATAATAAACGGGCCTTATCTGACAGACCGAAACATCCATAAATCTGCGGCGGTTGTCGGGTCCGTTTTTGATGAGAGTGAGCTGTTCGGGATAAAAAAGAACGGAATTGAGGTTGCCCATAAATTCTTTGGGCAGGACCTTGCTCTCGTTGAGATAAATTTCTCTTCGCTTTTCGCTGAAAAAACGTACCTCTGCGCTCTGGGTCCTGTCGTTCTTTTCAAACTCCGCAAGGATGTTTGCAAACTTATGATCCGAAAGTATCAGTTCTTTATCGGATGCTCCGCGAAAGCTGCGGCACTCCGAAAAAAATCTGATCGCTTCCATTATGTTTGTTTTACCCTGCGCATTGTCTCCGCAAAGAATATTTACACCCTCATCGAAAACTACGTGCGCACTCTCGATATTTCTGAAGCTTGTAAGATCAAGCGAACGTAAAAACATAATTTATTTTCCGTTAAGGCGCATGGGCGCAAGCAGGAAAAGGAAGGAATTGCCTTCTTTGGGAAGGAAGCATACGGAAGAAAGCGGTGTGTTGAAATTCATAACGACCTCTTCACATTCGCATGCGCTGAGAATATTGAGAAGATTTCGGTTATTTACACCGATCTCAAACGGAGAACCGCAAATATCAGCATCGATCTCGTCGTCAAAGCTGTGTCCGTCTGCGGTGCGGCACGTAATAAATATCTTATTGTTTTCAAGGCTGATGCGAACAGGCGCTTTTACCTTTTCGCTGATAAGAACGGATGCTCTTTCAACAACCTTTTTCAGCTCCGCTGTTTTAACGGGAACGGAATACTTGAAGCCCTTCGGAAGGATCTGCGAATAGTTCATATAAGTTCCGTCAACAAGGCGTGAAACCATGCGGCTGTTATCAAACTCAAAAACTATATGTCTGGACGTAAGCCCGATGCGGACGTTTCCGTCATCGTTTTTCATTATCTTTATGAGCTCGTTGAGAACTCTGCCCTGAACAAGGAACGAGCATGTCTTGTCGCACTCGTATTTTTCGGTTCTCATTGCAAAACGGAATGAGTCTGTGCAAACGACCTCAAGAAGACCGTCATGTATATTGAAATATGCACCTGTGTATATGCCTTTAACGTCACTCTGCGAAACCGCAAAGATCGTCTGACGGATAACGGAATGAAGAACCTTCTGATCAATGTTGAAATAATCGCAGCCCTCAACGGTGGGACGCTCGGGGAAAGTGTCCGCATCCATATAAGGAAGAATATATTCGGAGCTGCCTCCCGAAACGGTAACGGTCTTGTTATCGTTTTCGGTAAAGGTAACTGTTCCCGGTTCCATACTTCTCATAATATCGAGGATCATTTTTGCATCAACGGCGATCTTGCCCGATACCGATACCTCGCCCTCGATGGTGGTAGTTATACCGAGATCCATATCAAAACCGGTTACAACTATATTTCCGATAGGTTCTGCCTGTATAAGAAAACATGAAAGGACCGGAAGCGCGTTCTTTGCGGGAATGCTTCGGGATACTATACCGAATGTCTCGTAGAGCACGGATCTGTCACATGAAAATATCATCTTTTTTTTACGTAAGCTTTCTTTCGAAAGCCCCTTTCTTTGTTTTTAACTTTCGGGGCGGAGCCCCTTTCACTCTCTTTTTTCTCTGTATAATAAATAACAAAGAAATAAATATATTTTTTGTAGTAATCTGTAGGGGTTGTTCAAACAGTTGAAATGCCCTTTTTTTGCCTTTATTTCAAGATTTTGGCGATTGTTGACGAAGTGTGGATAAATATCGTTTTACATTTTGAAAACCCACTGCTGTTCATTCTGTGCATTCTGTGGACTAAAATCTTTTGATACTGTGGATAATTTTTCTTATCCCCTGTTTATCTTGTTTAAAATCGTGTTTAACTCTGTTGATTTAACGTCCTAAAGCGTCACCGCACACTTACAGCCCAAAAAATTTATATCTTTTTTTTGAGAAACAGCATAAGTAAGTTTAAAAGTACAATTCAGAAAATGCTTTGCCTGATTTTTACTCCGAGAGAACTACT
>CAJGDF010000107.1 GCA_904502105.1 uncultured Clostridia bacterium | reverse complement strand
TTTTTATCAGCGTTATTTAAAACGACAAAATTATAGCCTGCATTGTTAAACACAGCCTCAAGTATCTCAAAATGAATAGGAGACATCTGCGGAGCAATAATCGTATGTCTCTTTTTCATTTCTTCGGTGAAAACAACGCGATTAAGGCCGTAATCAGAAGTTTTTGGCTTAAATCCGGATTCTTTGCGTTCATATAAAGCAGACACAAGAGAGCGAATTCTTACTCGTGCCGCACCGAGGTTGTTTACCTCGTCTATTTTAAGAACAGTATAGATCTTTTCTGCGGATTCAAGGATCTCGGCAACCTGATCGGTCGTTACGGCATCAACACCGCAACCGAAAGAGTTAAGCTGAATCATTTCAAGATTTTTACTTTCGCGGACAACATGAGCAGCTGCATAAAGTCTTGAATGATAAGCCCATTGGTCAACAACACGGAGCTGCTGACGGTCTTTTGCAAGATGACAGATACTGTCTTCAGTTAAAACAGCCATACCGCATGAATTCACAAGGTTATGCATACCGTGATTTATTTCAGGGTCAACATGATACGGTCTGCCTGCGAGAACAATACCTATAATATCATTTTTATTTATATAATCAAGAGTTTCTTCGCCTTTTTTACGAACATCGTTTCTGAATTTATCCTGTTCTGCAAAAGCCGCTTTGGCAGCCGAAACGATCTGTGCAGATGTAAAGCCTTTATTTTCAAACTCTTCGGTAAGACGTTTTATCAACTTGGATCTGTCCGAAAGAGAAAGGAACGGATTCCAGAATTCAATATTATTTTCGGGTATCTGTTCAACGTTATTCTTAATAACCTCAGGATAAGATGTTACTATCGGGCAGTTATAAGAGTTGTTAGCAGATTCTATCTCTTTTGCTTCATAAACGACACCGGGATAGAATATCTTTGTTACACCTTTGCCGATAAGATTCATAATATGCCCGTGAACTATTTTTGCGGGATAACAAACAGATTCTGAAGATATTGATTCAACGCCGCTTTCATAGATCTTTTTAGAGCTATCGTCGGAAAGGACGACCTCAAAGCCAAGCTCTGTAAGGAATGTAAACCAGAACGGATAATCCTCGTACATATTAAGAACACGGGGAACACCTATTCTTCCCGCAGGAGCGTTCTTTTTCGGCTCATAAGAGAAAAGACGGTCATATTTATATGTATAGAGATTGGGAAGCTCTTTGGAATTTTTCTCAATACCCGCACCCTTATCGCAGCGGTTACCTGAGATGAAGCGTTTGCCGTTGTCAAATTTAAGGATAGTAAGAAGACAGTTGTTTGTACATCCGCCGCAACGGTGCATAGTGCTCTGATAAGTAAATTTTTCAAGAGCCTCTTTACTGATAATCGTACTGCATTCGGACGCTCTGTTTTTAGCCATAAGAGCCATACCGAAAGCACCCATAAGGCCTGCGATATCGGGACGGACTACTTCTCTGCCGGAAATAAGCTCAAAGCTTCTGAGAATTGCATCGTTGAAGAAAGTACCGCCCTGAACGATTATCTTTTCACCGAGATCTTTGGGATCTTTTACTTTTATAACCTTCTGAAGAACGTTTTTAACAACAGAATAAGAAAGACCTGCAGAAATATCGGCTACGGAAGCGCCGTCTTTTTGAGCCTGTTTAACCTTCGAGTTCATAAATACAGTACATCGAGAGCCGAGGTCGGCAGGTTCTGTTGCCTTGAGCGCTTCTTTTGCAAAATCGGCAACAGGCATACCGATAGATTTTGCGAAAACCTCAATAAATGAACCGCATCCTGATGAACAAGCCTCGTTAAGCATTATATTTTCAATCGCACCGTTTTTAAGACGTGTGCATTTCATATCCTGTCCGCCGATGTCAAGAATAAAATCAACACCGGGAAGGAAAAATTCCGCAGCTTTAAAGTGAGCTATTGTTTCAACCTCACCGATATCAAAGCCGTAAGCGGTCATAAGCATTTTTTCACCGTAGCCCGTAACACCCGTATAACGGATATTAGCACCATCGGGAAGAAGATCGTAAAGCTCGGAGAGTATCTCCCCTATTTTTTTCAGGGGATTGCCGCTGTTTGAACCGTAATGGGAATAAAGTATCGCACCTTCGGAATCGATAAGAACAGCTTTAGTTGTTGTTGAACCGGCATCGACACCAAGATAACAATCGCCCTTAAAATCTTTAAGAGAGCGTGTTTTTGCAACATTTTTCGCATGACGTGCACGGAAAGCTTCAAGCTCGGCAGGATCGTTAAAAAGCGGAGGAAGAACGTTAAGCTTTTCGAAAGAAGACTGACCGAGATTTTTTATTTTTGTTGCAACATCACGAAGATCGATCTGTTCATATTCGGCAGAAAGAACCGCCGCACCGAAAGAAACAAAGAGGTGTGCATTTTCAGGGAATACGACCTGCTCGGGGGTAAGCTTCAAAGTTTCGATAAAACGGTGGCGAAGCTCGGAGTTATAATAAAGAGGTCCGCCAAGGAATGCGATATTGCCTCTGATGGGTTTACCGCACGCAAGAGTTGAAATAGTCTGAGTTACAACAGCCTGAAGAACGGATGCCGCTATATTCTCTTTTGAAGCACCTTCGTTAAGAAGAGACTGAACGTCCGTTTTAGCAAAAACACCGCATCTTGCGGCAATGGGATAAATCTCTGTATGATTTGCGGCAAGAGCGTTCAGGCCGTCAGCATCAGTCTGTAAAAGAGAAGCCATCTGATCGATGAAAGCACCTGTACCGCCTGCACACGTACCGTTCATTCGCTGTTCGGGAGAAACTTCAAAATATGTTATTTTTGCATCCTCGCCGCCAAGTTCTATAGCAACGTTTGTCTGGGGTGCAACACGCTTAACAGCCGCTGTACCCGCAATAACCTCCTGAACAAAAGGAATACCAACATGCTGATCGAGACCGACACCGCCGGAACCGGTTACAGCAAGAGTTGTATCGATATTGCCAAGTTCGTCACAAGCTTCAACAAGAAGAGAGAGAACAGCATTTCGGACATCGGAAAGGTGACGTTTATACTTAGTATAAACAGGTTTCATATTTTCATCTACTATAAAAATTTTAACCGTCGTTGATCCGACGTCAAGTCCTGTATGATACATTAATTCAATACTTCCTTTTCTGATTTAGACTGATATTCTGTTTTCTTTTCAATAATACGAATTATCTTGACCTGAGGATCAAAATTTTTATCCATATATTTCAAACCGAACAGATATGCCAAAAACATAAAGATACCAAAAAATGCCAGATATTTATAAATTTCAAATAAAAGGTATGTTAAAAATATAATTGCTACCGGAACAAGAAATATGTATGATATAACAAGCATCGATCTTGCATCCTCACGTGTTTCCACTTCAACAAGATCGCCGACAGAAACACCGATACTGTCATAAGCACGAAGCTCTGTTTCTTTTTTTGAACATATTGCGCTGTTTTCACAGTGATCGCAGCTTTCGGGTCGGGCACATCTTACATGAGCCATTCCGCCCTTTATTTTATAAACAATTCCCTGTGTAATCATAATTATTCTTTCACATTTTCAATTCCGATTATCGCTTCGGCAATTCGTAATCCGTCAACGGCTGATGACATTATGCCGCCCGCATAGCCGGCACCTTCTCCGCAAGGATACAGACCGCTTGCACCAAGTGCCTGAAAGTCATCCCCTCGTACTATTCGCATGGGAGCAGATGTTCGTGTTTCAGGAGCGGTAAGAACACCGTTTGGATCGTAATGAAATTTTTTACCGAATTCGGAAATGCCTTTTTTCAGCATTGAAAGAGTTTTATACGGAAAAATCTTACTGAAATCGTCAAATTTCGCATCGGGGAGAATAGTCGGCTGGATTTTTCCGAATTTTGACGGAACAGACCCCTCGAGAAAATTTTTGACCAACGTTACAGGAGCCGAACCGTTAAATCTTGAATATGCTGCTTTTTCAATAGACATTCTCATTTCAAGAGCTTCTTTGGGATTAGCCGCTGAAACGGTGGCCAGAAATGCCGCATTTGCATTAACACCGTCACGGTCGCTGTAACTCATACCGTTTGTAACAAGGCATCCCTCGTCTGATGACGAATTAACGACGTATCCGCCGGGACACATACAGAACGTATAAACCGTACCCTCGGGAAGATGAGTAAAAAACTGAAAATCAGCAGGAGGCAATCTTGGATCCGAAGCACTTTTTCCGTAGACGGCTCTATTGATATCGGTTTGTAAAAATTCCGCTCTGAAGCCGACAGAAAAAGCCTTGTTTTCAACGGCAAGCGGTTTGGACAAAAGAAGTTCATATGTATCCTTTGCGCCGTTTCCCGTTGCAAGAACAACCGCATCAAAATATCTCTGTTCGCTGTTCAGACAAACACTTTTAAGCGTTCCGTTTTCCACAGTAAGATCTGTAAGCTTTGTTTCGTAAAGAACCTCACCGCCGAGAGATTTTATTTTTTCTCTCATACCGATAACGACATTTCGAAGAACATCTGTGCCGATATGCGGCTTTGCCTGCCAGAGAATACGTTCATCTGCACCGAATTCATGGAAAGTTTTAAGGACAAAACGACAGCGTTCATCGTTTATTCTTGTGGTAAGTTTACCGTCTGAAAAAGTACCTGCCCCACCCTCTCCGAACTGAACGTTTGAAACGGGATCGAGAACACCTGTTTTCCAAAAAGACTCAACGTCTTTTACTCGCTGTTCAACTGCACGTCCGCGCTCGATAACTGTTGGACAAAATCCAAATTTTGCAAGCAGATATGCCGCAAACATACCTGCTGGACCGAAGCCGACAACAAGAACTTTCTTTTTATTATTTACTTCTGAAGAAAAATCATAAGAATATTCTTTATACTGTTCCGAAAGAGCAACAGTAAAGACCTCCGAAAGCTCTTTTCTTCTCGCATCAAGAGAACGGCGAAGAACGAAAGCTTTTTCGGAAAGAGGAAGCCCCTCTTTTTTTAACGCTTGTTTTACGGCTTCTTCATTTGTTAAACCGTAAGGTAAGCGCACGTCACGGATAAGTCCGTTTTTAATCATACTCATAAATACCTAAATAAATCTAAAAAAGCAAAACCGGAGAATTACTCGCCGAGATCGACATTGACATAGTAAGTGTTTAAAAATCCGCCCGCAACTCCTGAAGGAAGTTCGATTATAAGCGGATACTGTCCGTCTTCATTGGGAATAGAAGAAAGGTCTACAAAAAGCTTAAAAGAATCGGACGTAAGCTCGCCAAGGGTATGTTCCTGGGCACGAAGCGTTATTTTCTTACGAATATCAGATATTTTTGGAGTCATACCTTCGGGGACATTAAGGAAAGTACACGATTCAAGATTAAGAGAAGAGAGACTGTAATATTTAGTAGATACATTTCCAAGGTCAACGGTTACTGTAACTGTTTTACTGTCACTTATTACCTCAATACCGTCTCTGTTTGAAATATTAAATTCGAATGTTTTCTTTGAGCCTGTAATTTCCGCAAGATTTATGTCGCCGATATTATAGTTTTCGATCAAAGAAAGCGTTCCTTCATCGCCTTGAAGATAAAGATACGGAGAAGGAGAATATGAAACGGTTGCATATGCGGATTCATTACCGCCATACGGATTTAAAAGAGATGTAGTGACCTTTACTGATTTTTTATACTGCAAAGCAACGGAAACTGTTGCCTGGGAATCGGAAAGGGAGAGATATGTGCGGTCAACATAAGATCCGTCTGCTGTTAGAAGCGCAATATCTGCGATCTCAACGATATTTTTCGCTGAACCGGAGACATCGACTCGCACCTCTGCATAGCTTATTGTATCAATAACGTTTTTCGGACCTTCAACAGTGATAAGTTCGGGAGAAACAGTCTGTTCAACAACAGAATATCCCGATTTATAGTTGCCGATCTTTTGGAAATCAACGTTAAGAGTGGTGCTGCTCTTTTTAACGAATTCAAGAGTTACGGTATCGGAACCGAGAATCTCGTATGTAAGAGCGTCATCACCGAGAGAAACGCTTATAGGTATATCATAAATACCCTCAGCACCGACAGCATTGAAGTTTAAAGACGCATTTATTTTATCTTTTGAAAAGTTCAGAAGACTTGATCTTGCACCCGAAACACGAATATCAACAAAAAAGTTTCTGTTTGTAACAAGAGGCATAAGATTATTGTTATACGGAACAGTTCCCTCGTATGCAAACGAAATAGGAATATTAAGATAATCTTCGGATTTTCTCGGGTCGGCAACATTTACGATATAGAGCCAAACACCTATTGCGATAACAACCGAAACAACTTTGATAAAGATGGAGCTTTTAAAAA
>CAJGDF010000106.1 GCA_904502105.1 uncultured Clostridia bacterium | reverse complement strand
TATCGTCCTCGGTGACTTCTCTTTCAAGGTCGGCATAATAAATTTTCGTGATATTTCTTGACGGTGCGGCGACAGCATGGCCGAAATCGCCGTCATTTGTTATAAGCAAAAGCCCCTCTGTATCTTTATCGAGCCTTCCGACGGTAAAAAGCCCCTTGCGGTAAAGATCTTTCGGAACGAGGTTAAGAACGCTGTCGGGCTCGTCGTTTGCGCAGACGTACCCCGCAGGCTTATTGAGCATGAGATAAACGAGCGGCTCGGAATTTATGGGCTTTCCGTCGAGGAAAACGGGGGCATTTTCATCGATCTTATCGGACGGAGAGGTTATTTTTTTGCCGTCAACGGTGACTCTGCCCGACATGATCATTTTGCGGGCTTCGCTACGTGTACATACTCCTGAATTTGCTAAAATATTGTCGATTCGTTTCATGTTAAACTCCAATACGTGTTAGTGAAAATAATATGAAATTTCGTTTACCCTCTTGATTTTAGGGCGAAAATAGTGTATAATAGTATTTAAGGCGGGTCCTGCGTGACTTTGCGTGCGAACCATGTCAGGCGGGGAACCGAGCAGCATTAAGCACATACAAAGGGCACAGCAGGTAACCCGTCTTTTTATTTTTTTATTTTTGGACATATTATGCAGAAATTTGCGCTTTACAGAAAATACAGACCCCTTAATTTTTCCGACGTACACGGTCAGGATCATATAACAGCGCCCCTCCGCAGGCAGATAGCAAGCGGAGCGATCGGTCATGCATATCTTTTTACGGGAACACGCGGAACTGGTAAAACGACGTGTTCGAAAATTTTCGCGCGCGCGATAAACTGTTTGAATCCGAAAGACGGTGAGCCGTGCAACGAATGCTCTGTATGTAAAGGCATACTTGACGGCAGTATTTTCGACGTCTCCGAGATCGACGCGGCTTCAAACACCGGTGTTGAAAACATAAGAGACATACGTGACGATATATCATACGCGCCGATAACGGCTAAATATAAAGTTTATATCATAGACGAGGTTCATATGCTCTCTACGGGTGCATTCAATGCGTTGTTGAAAACGCTTGAAGAACCGCCGGAGCATGTTGTATTTATTCTTGCAACGACCGAGCCTCATAAAGTTCCCGCAACGATACTTTCAAGATGTCAGCGTTTCGATTTCTTCCGTCTTAACATCAAAAAGATAACGGGCGTTCTCGAATCTGTTCTTGAAAAAGAGGGAAAAACGCTTGACAAAGCATCTGTTGCGCTTGTTGCAGACCTTGCCGACGGCTCGATGCGTGACGGTCTTTCGATTTTAGACCGTGTTCTTGAGCTTGAAACGCCGGAGCAGATCGAAAAATCGCTCGGTGTTATAGGCAAATCAAAGCTTTACGATGCAGTTAAATACGTTGCCGAAAGCAACACCGATGCTCTTTACGCGCTTGTTGCGGAGATGTATGCATCGTCTGCGGATATGGCTGTTTTCTCGGAAGAGATCGCAGAGGTTTTCAGACGCATACTTGCCGCAAAATCAACATCTTCCCCCGAAAACGTTATAGACGCATCCGAAGAAGAAATTGAAAGATTAAAAGCGCTTTGTCCGCTTTTTTCCGAGCAGTTTCTGATCTACGCTTTGAGAACACTTCGAAACACCCGTCAGGCGCTCTCAAGAGGGGCTGACCCGCGTTCCGAAATAGAAATTTGCCTCATACTTCTTGCAAGGCCGAACCTTTCTGAGGACACGGCGGCGCTCACTGCAAGAATTGAGTCACTTGAAAATAAGCTTGCAACGATCCTTGCAAGGGGTGTGCCTGTTCAGCAGGCAGTTGTTCAACAAGCACCCGTTCAGCAGAAGGCTGCCGAGATACCGTCTCAAAAGCCGACGCCCGCTCCCGTTAAAGTTGAACAGAAAGCTGTTCAGCCCGAGCCTGCAGTTGTTAAAGCAGAGCCTGTAAAAGAGGAGCCCAAGGCAGAGGTTAAGCAAGAGCCTGTCCCCGAGCCGAAGAAAGAAGAGCCTGTTGCTGAACAGAAAAAAGCTTCTGCACCTGCTGTTATAGACACAGACGAGCCGTGGCGAGAATTTGTAACTCTCAACGAAATAGCGGCGAGGGTCAAGGATATGGCAACGCAGATGCTGCTGAAATTTTATTCTAAAGCCGTTTACAGAGGCAACGAGATCGTTATAATAACGGCGAAGCAGACAGACGTTGACTCATTGAAGAAAAACATTGAGCAGATAAGAGCCGCATTTGAAGCCGATCACAAGCTCGGCAGAGTTATTACCATAGAGCGCGGCGACGACACAGTAAAATACGTCGGAAGCACATACGCTTACGATAATATAGAAACGAACCCGATGTTCGAAATGTTATAAGGAGAAATAAAAATGAAAGTAAGAATACCCAACCAGGGCGGCGGAAATCCGCAGGCTATGATGAGACAGATAACCAAGCTTCAGGAAGACATGAAAAACAAGCAGGAAGAGCTTGACGCACGCGAATTTGATGTTTCCGCAGGCGGCGGCATGGTTAAGATCAAGATGCTCGGCACAAAGCAGATCACCTCTATCAAGATCGACCCCTCTATTGTTTCCAACGAAGCAGAAGATATCGAAATGCTTGAAGATATGCTTATTGCAGGCATCAACGAAGCTATTGAAACCGTTGAAAAGACTGTTGACGAAGAAATGTCCAAGCTTACAAAAGGTGCTAATCTTCCCAACATTCCCGGACTTACATGAACAAAATAGTATCTCTTGATATATTAACAGACTGTTTTCGCAGACTTCCCGGCATAGGCTCAAAGATGGCGGCAAGACTTGCCATTCACGTTTTGAAGATGCCCGATGCAAAGGTTGAGGAGTTTGCGAATGCACTGTTAAACGCAAAAAAGAAGATTCACAACTGCCCGATCTGCAAAAATTTGACTGACGGGCAGATATGCTCTATATGCTCCGACATAAAGAGAGACAAGAGCGTGATATGCGTTGTTGAAGCGCCGACAGACGTTATGGCGATCGACAAGGCGAAGGATTACAAGGGGCTGTTCCACGTTCTTCACGGTGTTATTTCGCCGATGGAGGGGATAGGACCCGATGATATTTACGTTAAAGAGCTTATTGCGCGCCTTGAGGACGGAGAGGTCAAGGAAGTTATTCTGGCGACAAATCCGACCGTTGAGGGTGACACTACCGCTCTTTACATTTCGAGGCTGATAAAGCCGTTGGGTGTGAAGGTAACAAGGCTTGCTTTCGGTATTCCCATTGGCGGCGACCTTGAATATACTGATGAATTAACGCTTTCTATGGCGATAGAAAACAGAAGGGATCTTTAATGACCGAAGAGCAGAAAGCAGAAATGAAACGCGAAGCGGCGACATATTCGCCGTTGACTCTTGCGTATTTGGGTGACTGTGTGTACGAGCTTCTCGTGAGAGAGGCGCTTGTTCGAAAAGGAAACAAGCCGAACGGCAAGCTTCACAGCGAGGCTACGAAATTTGTAAGCTGCAAAGGGCAGAGTGACGCGTTTTTACGTATAGAAAGCATACTTTCAGAAGAAGAGATAGCCGTTTTCAAGCGCGGAAGAAATGCTCATTCCGTGCCTAACAAAAATAACGATGCCGACGAATACCGCAGAGCCACGGGGCTTGAAACGCTTTTCGGGTATCTTCGTCTTTGCGGCAACGATGAAAGAATAGACGAGCTTTTCAAAGAAATAATCAAAGACTGTGAAATATTCAATTAGGGAGGTAAGCGTATGAACGCAAAAACAAAGGAATTTCTCAAAGATATTTTCTTATTTACATTCGGCAGCTTTATGTATGGTATAACCGTCAACACGTTTACACTTCCGAACCTTATCGCGCCGGGCGGAATGGTTGGTATCGCAACGATCCTCAACTATTATTTTAATCTTCCGATCGGTAGTGTTTCATTTGTTTTGAACCTTCCGCTGTTTCTGATAGCGTTCAAGATGATGGGACTAAAGACGACGCTTAGAATTTTGCTCTCGTCTGCGATTTTTTATTTCATGACTGACTTTGTCGGATTTATCCCCGGTTTCCCGCAGTACACCGAAAATCCGCTTTTGGCGGCAATATTCGGCGGTGTTATAGGCGGTATAGGTTTGGGTTTGATAGTTTCGCGCGGTGTTTCAACGGGCGGCACAGACTTGTTATCTCAGATCTTAACAAAGAAATTCCACGCATTTTCGTACGGCACGATGCTTACGATAATCGACGCTGTGGTTGTTGTTATTGCGGCAATAGCGTTCAAGGACATCAATGCGATGCTTTACGCGACCGTGACGATCTATGTTACGGGCTTATTCCTCGATAAGATAAACAACGGCTTCGATCAGGCAAAGCTTGTTCAGGTTTTAACCGAAGACCCGACACATCTTTCCGAGCAGATCATCAATAAGATGGACAGAGGTGTAACGCTCATCAAAGCAAAGGGTGGTTACACGGGCGCGGATAAAGAAATGGTCATGATAGTTGTTAAACGCTTTGAATTGCAAAAGCTTAAAACACTCATCAAAGAGACCGACCCGAAGGCCTTCACGATAATCGGCGAGGTTTCGGAGGTTCTGGGCGAAGGATTCAAGGAAGAAAAGCCCGAGGAATAATGTTATAATATCATTTTTCTTACAAAAAGTCAAGAACACAGAAGACAAAAAGTTTTCTGTGTTCTTTTTTTACATATGAACTAAGGCAGAATATTACCTGCGGCGCGGTAAAGAGAATACCATTCCTCGCGGGAAAGAGTGATGTTTGCGGCAGTTGCATAATCACGGACGCGGTCGGGAGTTGTCGTTCCGATAATAGCCTGGATATTTGCGGGATGACGAAGGATCCAAGCGAT
This sequence comes from uncultured Clostridia bacterium, assembly GCA_904502105.1. Taxonomy (GTDB): domain Bacteria; phylum Bacillota; class Clostridia; order Oscillospirales; family UBA644; genus HGM12619. The sequence goes on along the minus strand of CAJGDF010000106.1, from coordinate 1,569 downwards.
CGCAACAGCGGAGGGAGAAACACCTTTTTCCTCGCCGATGCGTTCAAGCTCCTTGTTAAGCTCGGGATATTTGTCGCTGCCGATAAAAATGCCCTCAAAGAAGCCGTACATAATGGGGGACCATGCCTGGATGGTGATATCGTTAAGGCGGCAATATTCGAGAACGCTGCCGTCGCGGTTTATGCCGTTCTCGTGCTTCATATTAACGGTGAGACCGCAATCGATCATGCCTGTGTGAGCAAGGCCGAACTGAAGCTGATTTGCAACGATCTTCTGAGGCATATATTTCTGAAGAAGAGCCATCTGATAGGGATTTTGGTTTGAAACGCCGAAAAATCTTACCTTACCGTCCTTTTCGAGCTTTGTGAAAGCTTCGGCAACCTCTTCGGGCTCCATAAGAGTGTCGGGGCGGTGGAGAAGAAGAACGTCGAGATAGTCGGTATCGAGACGTTTAAGGCTTTTTTCAACGGAAGAGATGATATGTTCCTTTGAAAAATCGAAAAAGCCGGGGCGGATGCCGCATTTTGACTGGATATAAACGCTGTCTCTTTTGCCGTGGAAAGCGGAAGCGAAAACCTCTTCGCTCTTGCCGCCGCCGTAAATATCGGCGTGATCGAAGAAATTGATGCCGCAGTCGAGAGCGGTGGAGATAAGTGTTTGAACATCTTTAACATCCTTACCGCTTATTCTCATACAACCGAGAGCGATAGCGGAAGCGTTGATCTTGCCGAGTTTGCCGAGATCAATATTTTTCATAAGCGCGACCTTCTTTCTGTTAATTATTAAAAAAACACGAAGAAAGCAGGGAAAACCTAACGTTCTTCGTGTTTTAAAAACTATGTTTTTTTAATTATACGCGTGTGACCTTGCCGGAGCGCAGACAAGACGTGCAAACATAAACATGCTTCACGGAACCGTCTACAACGGCTTTGACACGGCGAACGTTCGGTTTCCAAGGTCTGTTGGTATGTCTGTTAGAGTGAGAAACCTTGCATCCGAAAACTACGCCTTTACCGCAGTATTCACATTTAGCCATGACTGTACACCTCCGTATGAATTATCAAATAAAATTTCCTTAAGATTAAATATAAAGGAGTAATTATTTGAGTTCAACTTTAGCGCCAGCGTCTTCAAGAGACTTCTTGAGAGCTTCAGCTTCATCGGTAGAAACTTTTTCTTTGATAGCTTTGGGAGCGCCGTCAACGATTTCTTTAGCTTCTTTAAGACCGAGACCGGTGATTTCTTTAACAACTTTGATAACTGCCATTTTGCTTGCGCCAGCATCCATAAGGATAACGTCGAATTCAGTCTGAGCAGCGGGAGCAGCATCAGCAGCGGGAGCAGCAGCAACTGCAGCAACAGGAGCAGCAGATACGCCGAATTCTTCTTCGATTGCTTTTACGAGATCAGCGAGTTCGAGAATGGTAAGAGATTTGATATCTTCTAAGATTTTAAGAGACTTTTCAGTAGCCATTTTAATTTTCCTCCATGTAATTTGAATAAATAAATAATTTGATAGGCTTTGGTATCGGCATTCTTCTTTAACACCGTACCGCCTGATTTTACGCT
>CAJGDF010000105.1 GCA_904502105.1 uncultured Clostridia bacterium | reverse complement strand
TAGGTGTTTTACTGGATGGTGCGACCCCCATTTGATAATCCGAATTAGTAGCGGTTTGGTTAAAGTAACCAAAAACCTCAATACCAGTAGTCACAGCAAAACGTCTATTACTGTCTGGACATACAGTAATAATATACAGTATCTTCCAAAGGAAGTTCTACGACATAGTCAGGTTCAAGCCCGATTCCGTCATAATTATAGCGGCTCTTTGTTACATAACGGAATGTTGTAAATTTAAGAGCGGAACCGTCGCTTAACGAGAAAGACGTTTGTCCGACACCTTTACCGAATGTCTGTTCACCGATAAGTTTTGAACCGCGAATATCTCTCAGAGCAGATGAAAAGAGTTCTGCAGCAGAAGCGGATTCGCCGTTGATAAGAACGACACAAGGTTTTTCTATATAATCGTTATCGGAAGCATAAAGAGACGATTCATAATCTTTGTACTGTAAAACAACAATCTCATCTTTTGGGACAAGAAGATCAACCATATTTTTTACAGTATTAAGTTCACCGCCGGGATTATTTCTCATATCAAAAATATAGCCTTTAACGCCTGCTTTTTCAAGCTCATTAAGAGCGGCTTTAAATTGATCGAGAGCAGCGGCCTCGAACTGATATACGGTTACATATCCGAGATTTTCGATTATTTCATAATCGACAAGACGTTTTGTAAAATTCTGACGTACAATGTTAAACTCAAGACGTTCGCCGTTTCTGTCAACGACAAGATTGATAGTTGTTCCAAGTTCATCAAGCATCAGATCAACAGCATCTTCGTACGGATAATTTATAAAAGATACACCGTCAGCTTCAATTATAATATCGCCGTTTTTCAGACCTGCCAATTCTGCGGGAGAATTGCCGATTACACGGTAGATAAGAAGACCGTTTTCAAGAATTTCGGAAGTTGTTATAACATTAACACCTATACCCGTAAATGAACCTGAAAGTTCTTCGAGATAAGTCGCATATTCGTCGGCATCCATATACGAGCAGTAAGGATCTTCCAAAGATGCAACATAGAAAAATATCGCATTTGAAAGAGCTTCTTCTTTATCAAACGGCATGATTGCATAGTCGTCAATAAAGCTGTTGATTTCGGCAAGCTTTCCGTCTATTGCTGTTGAATTTGCATGGTTGTTAAAAGTAACATTTACAAGACCGCATGAAACAAAAGAGAACAATGAAACGGTCATTATAAATGTAAGAATTATTGCAAGAAATATATTGCGTCTGTTTTTATTCATTCTAAAAACCTTCGTTTTAAAAATTACTGCATACCCATAAGCTCTTTAAGCTTAGAAAGAGCGAGCTGAAGCTGATCGTCTTCTTCTATCGAAAGGTCTTCAAAACGGTCAGATTTGGATTCATCAAGAGTTATAACATAGTTAGGTGCGATACCAATACCGTTAAATCTTTCGCCTGCAGGAGTTACATATTCATAAGTTGAAAGATGAATAGCGGTACCGTCGGAAAGAGGAATATCTCTTTGACCTACACCTACCCCTTTTGTTGTTGTACCTACAACGATTGCTTTTTCAGTATCGCGAAGTGCTGCTGAAAAAACTTCGGAAACATCTGATGTTTCTTCGTTTTGAATAACAACGATCGGGAATGAAAGATTTTTATCATCCGAGAAATACGGGGTAAGGCTATCAGATGATTTTTCTCTTATTGAAACAATTATACCGGAAGGCATAATTCTGTCAAGAACCTCAATAACAGAATCAAAATTGCCGCCTGCATTAAATCTGACGTCAAGAATAAGACCTTTAGCACCTTTATTTGAAAGATCTTCAAGGGCAACATTGAAGCTTGTGAGAGTTGTTCTGTCAAACTCGTTAATATAAATATAGCCTATATTATTTTCGATAAGACGGTATTGAACGGTTTCGGGAACAAAGGAGTTTCTTGTTACTGTAAAAGAAAGAAGATCACTCTCACCGGAACGGACAACAGTTAACACAACAGAAGAGCCTTCTTCACCGGAAAGCTTGGATACGGCTTTTTTATAGCCGTCTTCGGTAACGTTGACACCGTTAATCTCAATAATAACGTCACCCTTTTTCAAACCTGCAAGGCTTGCGGGAGAACCGTATTTTGCAAAGTCAACGGAAATACCGCCTGTACCCATATCATAAGAATATACAATTCCTATTCCGATATGTGTAGAATCCTGAGTAATGGATGCTGATTTGTAATTTTTTTCGTTAAGATAATATGAAGAAGAATCACCGAGACCTTCAATATAGCCTGCGGCAATGCCGTCGATAATATTATCGTATCCGTCAACAGCATCTATTGGAAGAATATAATTTCGTGAAATAACCTGGTTTATAATATCAAGTTTTTGATACATTGTCTGGTTTCTGCCAAGGTCATTAACCAACGAACTGACATAATAATAAGTCGCAGCAGCAGAAACAAAAGCCGTAACAACTATAAGAAAAAATACTGTTCCGGGTCGTATTCCTTTTCTCGGTTTCATTAAAAACCTCTTTCAATTATTTTTTAAGAAGATCCATTATATCCTTTTTAGGAGTAGATCCATCGGGTGTTACATAATCAGCAGGGTTTACAGCCGTTCCGTCGTACAGAATCTTATAGTCAAGGTGGTTACCGGTAGAGTTGCCGGTAGTTCCGACATAACCGATAATATCACCCTTCTTAACATCTACAGAACCGTTTACTTTAAACTTTTCTTTTAATGCAGGAACGAATGCATCCATGTGATTGTAGTGCGTAACAAGTTTTGAACCGTGGTCGATAACACATTTATTACCGCCGCCGGTGTTGGTCCAACTGTAGTAAATTATAGTACCGTCAGCTGAAGCATAGATAGGACTGCCCTTATCTGCGGGGATATCAATAGCATAATGGAATTCTTTCTTTCCTTTATATGTACGCCAGTCAAAAGGAGAAGAGATTCTTTTCCATTTAGAATCGAGGGGCCACATAAATGCGCCGCCCGCATATTTTTTCTTTTTATCAAGAAGTTTATTGATCTCAGCTTCAAATTCAGCTTCAAGACGGGCAAATTCTTCCTGTTCATCTCGAAGTTCATCGATATTTTCAGATATATAAGAAATTCGTTCTTTGAGCTCCTCTACCTGAGAAGACTGAGATTTCTTTTCTTCAGTTAAATCGGAGAGAGCCTGATTTTGCATTTGCTGATCGGCAATTATATCGGATCGAAGAAGTTCGATAAACGTAATGTTCTCCTGCATAGACTCAAGAAGCTGTTTATCATAATCCATCATATCGCGGATATAATCGTAACGGGTAAGCATATCGGAGAAATTTTCTGAAAGGAGAAGAACTTCGAGATATGTAGATGTACCCATCTCATAGTTTTCACGGATACGTGCTACATATTTTTCGTAATATTCATCGTATTCAAGCTGCGCAAACTCAAGTTCGGCATTTTTTTCCTGAAGTCTTGTTTCGAGGTTATCAAGAACCCATTCGATAGTATCGATTTTTTCTTCAGTTGCAGAAATCTTCTGCTCAAGAGCTTGTTTTGCCTTTACTTCCGAATTTTTTTGAGAAGAATATTTATTAATATCTGAAGAAAGCTGATTTTGACGTTTATTGATTTCGTCAAGTTTTTTCTGAGCAGATTCAAGAGAAGCCGCATCTTCTTGAGTAAACTCATCTGTTTCAGCAAGAGACGGAGAAGTCATTGAAAAAATGAGTGTTAGAACAAGAGAAAAAACAAGAGTAAATGATACAAATTTTTTCATGTATAGTTACCTTTCATACATTCAGGTACTTTTTAACCGGATAAACAGAACCTATCATACCGATAAGACCACCTGCGATAATGTAGAACAAACCAAATGAAAAGATTTTGCTCTGCATCGGAACCGGAGTAAAAAGACCTAAATCGTAAATTATGGGTGAGAGAATGTTTGTGTATGTAAAATAGGTTAAAATAAGGGTAAAGATACCTGCTACGATACCGATTATAATACCCTCGATAAAATAAGGCATTTGGATAAAGAAGTCGGTAGCACCGACATATTTCATTATGTTCAGTTCGATTCTTCTCGAATAAACCGAAACCTTAACTGTGTTTGTTATAACAAGGATAGAAATAACGATTAAAATGGCTATGATCCAGAATGCAAGCATAAGGACGATCTGACTTATGTCGTTTATACGAGAAACTACTTCTCTGCGGTCTCTGACACGTGAAATACCGTCTATTTTATTGATCTCAAACATTGTCTGATCAAATTTAGTGAGATCTTTTACATTAAAAATAAAGGAATTTCGTAAAACTTCAGATGTTACATCAGAAAAAAGAGAAGCATTTTCACCCATAGACTCAAGGTAATTCTGAAGAGCCATCTCTTTGGATTCATAATTTACATTTTTGATATTCTGGATTTGAAGAAGCTTTTGATGTATTCCGTTTATCTGTTCGGTAGTCAATGTTTCATCAAGAAAAACAACGACCTGACTTTCGTCGCCAACCTCATCGATAAAAAGGTTTACGTTATCAAAAAGAAGAATGGATGAACCGAGCGTTACAAGACAAATTGTAAGAACGGTTACGGAAGCAAGAGTGAGAAGCCAATTTTTAAAAATGCTTTTAAATGCACATTTTATAAGAAAAATAAAACTATCAAACATTTTCGGCAGCCTCCTTATTATCGGATTCGGAAGATCTGTTTTTTGAAGGTTCCGAAGTTTTTGATTTTTCCGCTTCTTTTTCCTCCGCACGGGTTTTAGGCTCAAGTGCTGTGTCAAACTCAACCTTACCGTACTTTAAGCGGATCTCTCTTTTTTTGAATGCACGCACAAGACGCTGCTCATGAGTTACAACAACGACGGTAATTCCGTTTCTGTTTATCGAGCTTAAAAGCTTCATAATCTCGATTGACATTTCCGGGTCAACGTTACCGGTAGGCTCGTCCGCAATGATTATCGAAGGACTGTTGACAATAGCTCTTGCAAGAGCAACTCTTTGCTGTTCACCGCCGGAAAGCTGTTCGGGAAAAACAGAGATCTTATGTTCAAGGCCGACAATTTTAAGAACTGCCATTACCCTGCTTTTTATCTCTCTGCCTCCCCTGCCGACAACGCGCATTGCGAAAGCGACATTATCGAAAACATTTAAGGTTGGGATAAGACGGAAATCCTGAAAAACAACGCCGATCTTACGTCTGTATTTGGGAATCTGACGATGAGAAAGACGTTTCAGATTTGTTCCGTCAACAGTAAGTTTGCCTTCGGAAGGGACATCTTCACAGGTAAGAAGACGAATCATTGTACTTTTACCTGCACCCGACGGACCTGTTATAAAAACAAACTCGCCGTCATCGATTTTTATATCTACCCCGTTAAGGGCATCCGTACCGTTAGGATACGTTTTTTTTACATTTTTAAATACTATCAAAGTTTTTACTCGCTTTCAAGGAATAATTCATATCCGACTGAAAAATATCCGAGTATTTTCTCTTACCCTAAAATATATCTGTGTATATGTGTGTTGTGTGATAAATTAAAATTTCATGGGATCGGAAGAAAGGTATTTACGAACCATCAAAGCTACCTTAAATACGATTGCATGGTCAAATTCTTTAAGATCGAGACCTGTAAGACGTCTGATCTTTTCAAGACGGTAAACAAGCGTATTTCTATGAACGAAAAGCTTTCTTGAGGTTTCGGATACATTCAGATTGTTTTCGAAAAATTTCTGAATAGTGAAGAGGGTTTCATGGTCAAGTGAATCGATAGATCCTTTTTTGAATATCTCGTCAAGGAAAGTCTGACAAAGTGTTGTGGGGAGATAATAAATAAGGCGTCCGATACCGAGATTATTATAGCTCATTATAACTTTTTCAACGTCAAAAACTTTACCGACTTCGATAGCTACCTGAGCTTCTTTATATGATCTGGGAAGATCCTTTATGGATTCAACAACAGAGCCGATACCAACAACAGCACGGGTATAGAATTCACTGTTAAGCGTATCAACAATAGAATGAGCAAGTTTTTCAAGGTCTTTTATCTCAATGGAAGGCTTGACCTCTTTTACGAGAGCAATATCGTTTTCACCAACATTAATGATAAAATCCTTTGCTTTTTCAGGGAAAAGACTCTGAATAATGTCATATGCAAAAATTTCTGTTCTGTCAAGAAGACGGATAAGAATGACAACACGGGGCATTTCATCAGCAAAACGTACTTCTTTACTCTTTGCATAAATATCCCCTTGAAGAATATTTTCGAGCATAACATTTTTGACGAAATTGATCTTATCATACTTTTCGTCATTATATTCTTTAAGAGCGCCAAGGGAAACTGCGAGAATACCGGAGACGGATTCTGCAACCTGGTCTGTACCTTTTACAAAACATACATGCTCCATTTTAATTCTGGAGCCGATAACACGGTAAGTATATCCG
>CAJGDF010000104.1 GCA_904502105.1 uncultured Clostridia bacterium | reverse complement strand
ATTCAGATATTCGGGTTGTATAACTTGCGGATTTGCCTACATTAGAAAATTCATCTGATTTTAAAAATCCGTTATATTCATTCGCAAGTTCTTCAAATTCCTCCAAAAATCCTTTCCAATTTACAACCTCGTGCAATTCCTCTTTGCTTTGAGTATTGTCTTTTTGTTGTTCCGTCGAACTGCAAGCCGTAAATAAGCTTATTAAAACAAAAACAAGAATCAAAGCTGTTAATTTTTTCATATTATTTCTCCTTTTTTTATTTTTGCACCTATATAGGTGCAATTTTATTATAACATGGAAATATAATATTGTCAAGAGTTTTGTTCTTAAATAAGTGCAAAAAGGGTGGCAATATGAATATAAATGTTGAAAAAAGAGTTGGAAAAAATATAAGGGATCTTCGTGAAAGGGCAGGTATGACACAGGAATTATTGTCTGCCAAGCTTCAGCTTTGCGGTTGCGATATAACAAGGAGTGCTGTCGCAAAGATCGAAGTCGGCCAAAGACATCTTTACGTTGACGAAATAATTTTAATAAAAGAAATTCTGAATGTTTCTTACGAGGATATTTTTGCTTAAATAAGTGCATAACAAACAAAAAGCGGAGCAATATCTCCGCTTTTTATAATTAGCCCGATATCAACAGTAATTATTCCCCATGTTTTTACATATAATGTACCCAACGTAAAAATTTTATCGGGAGGGATATGATTGACTCTTACGTTCTGGCAGGCGGCGGCTTTTGTTGTGTCGGGGCTTGCTTTTATTGTTGCCTATCGGTTTTATCGGTGGGTTTTCGGTCTGCCGCAGAAAAATGCGCGAATAACATCTGTCGGCGGCCTTATAAAAAACGGTGCAGACACGTTCATGCGGCGTGAATACAGCGTTCTTGCAAAATTCGTATTCGTTGCAGGCATGTTTATCTTGATGTTTTTACCTGCGCCCGTGTGGAAAAGCGGTGTTTACCCGAATGTTATAATGGCGGTATCATTCGTTTTCGGCGCGCTTTTTTCGGGCATTGCAGGCAAGATCGGCATAAAGATCGCCACGGTCGCAAATATGAAGGCGGCGGAGGCGGCTGTTAAAGGTATCGGCCCTGCGTTTCTTGCAGGCTTTCGGGGCGGTGCGGTCATGGGTATGGCGGTCGTCGGCGCAAGTCTGCTTGGTGTTACCGCTGTTTTGCTTTTAACAGGTGACACATCCGCCGTGCTCGGCTTCTCCTTCGGGGCTTCGTCTCTTGCTCTTTTCGCAAAGGCAGGCGGCGGTATTTTTACAAAAACCGCTGATATCAGCGCCGATCTTGTCGGTAAAGTTGAACTCGGAATTCCCGAAGATGACCCACGAAATCCTGCGGTAATTGCCGATAATGTCGGTGATAACGTCGGTGACGTTGCAGGCATGGGTGCCGATCTTTTTGACTCAAACGTCGCTTCGATGTCTGCGGCGCTCGTTATGGCAACGGCTCTTGACGCAGGTTCAGCCGAAAAAATAAACACTGCCGCGGTTTTCTGCTATTCGGCTATCGGGCTTTTATGCTCGGTCATCGGCGTTCTCTGCGCGAAGATGGGCAAACGTAAAAACCCCACTGTTGCCCTCAATTCGGGAACATACACCACTACTTTCCTCTTTGCTCTTCTTACTGCCGCCGCAACCCACATTTTCGGCTTTGAATGGCGGCTTTGGGGCGCATCTGTGATCGGTCTCGGGGTCGGGCTGATCATCGGCCTTGCCACCGATTATTTTACGGACGACAGACGCTCGCCTGTTCACCGCGTTGCGAGATCGTCGGCTTCGGGACCTGCTTTTACGATCCTTTCGGGCCTTTCCTACGGCTTTATCAGCGTTCTTCCCGCGCTTATCGGCATCGGGGTCTCGGCTCTCGTTTCTTACAAGCTTTGCGAGCCGCTCGGCGACGGCTATGCGATGTTCGGCATTTCGATGGCGGCGGTGGGTATGCTTTCGATCGTTGGCATCATCGTTTCAAACGACGCTTACGGCCCGATCGTTGACAATGCGCGCGGGCTTGCGGAGATGGGCGGCCTCGGCGAAGATGTTATTGCAATAACAGACGAACTCGACAGCGCAGGCAACACCGTTAAAGCCATAACAAAGGGCTTTGCGATCGGTGCCGCAGGCTTGACGGTTATCTCTCTTCTCGGTGCTTTTCTCAGCGAGGTCAACACTGCCGCCGCAGAGCTCGGTCTTGCGCAGGTAAACGGCCTCGATATTACCGATCCCGTCGTATTTTTCGGTATGCTTGTCGGTGCGGCGATTCCGCCCGTGTTCTCCGCAATGCTCATGCTCGGTGTTGATAAAAACGCCCAGCGCATGGTCAGGGAGATCCACAGGCAGTTCCGTGAGATCGTCGGCCTGAAAGACGGCAAGGCGGGTGTTATGCCCGAATACGATAAATGCATCGATATTGCAACATCCGGCGCTCTCCGCGAGCTTATCCCTGCAGGGCTTATGGCTATTTTTTCAACGCTTGCGGTCGGTTTTATCGGCGGAGTTACGGCTATCGGCGGTTTTTTAACGGGAAATATCGTCAGTGGCCTCGTTTTTGCGATGTTTATGTCAAACTCCGGCGGCCTTTGGGATAACTCGAAAAAATATATCGAGGCAGGCGCGGAGGGCGGCAAGGGCTCGGCTGCGCATAAAAGTGCGGTCGTGGGCGATACGGTAGGCGACCCGTTCAAGGACACCGCAGGCCCCTCGATCAATACCCAGATCACCGTCGTCTCGCTCGTCGCTTCGCTTGTTTCCACTTTGTTTTTGACGTTTTCTGTGTTTTAAAAAAAATCAGCATGGGTCTTCTTTCAAAGATCCATGCTGTTGTTATTGTTAAAATTCCAAAGTTTTAACTTCCATCGGCTTGAGTTCAACGTTTTCCCAGACATTGTTTTCAAATCTGATGTCGGTTGACTGCGCGCCGGAGTAGAGGTTCATAACGAAGATGATGCCGTGGCCGTCTTCTTTTCTGAAAAGAGAGGTGAAGATCTGACGGTTGGAGTGTTCAACAGTCGGTTTTGCGCCGAGAAGCTTAACGATCTCACGTACCATATCAACGTGCGCATGCTGTTCGAGCTGATAGCTGAAGCCTGCGAATACTACCTCGCCGTTGCCGACCTTTCTTGAAACGATAACAGGCTTTTCTGCTGCACCTATTACTGTGTCCTTGCCTTCTTCGGGAACAGCTGCGCGTTTGTAGCGTATGCTGTAAACTCTTTCTTCCATAAGGCTTACCGCAGTTGAATGAATGCTTGTAAAGGGCTCTGTTTCAATTCCGATATAGTCACGTAAAAGCGTGCAGGGCTCGTATTTTTCGTTCAAAGACGGAAGAATGGGCATAATGAAGAGCTTACCGCCGTTTTCGAGGAATTTTATGATATTTTTCTGGGCATTTTCGGAAAGGGCATCGGGCGCACCGAGGATAAGGGGCTTGTCCGTTGCGGGAACGCAGTTTGCAATATCGCAAAGCTCGGGACCGTATTCGGAAGCGTAGAGGGTGTAGATCAGGCCGTGCTTCATAAAGTCGTATGCTTCGTTCTGACCGAATTCGCCGTTGTATCCAAACTGATTTGCTCTTATCATTTCGTATTCGTAAGCAACACGTACAGAGCTTACCATTTCCGCAGACTGAAGCCATCTGTGTTCGTCGAGGAATTTACCGAACTTCTGAGCCGCATAATATGTTCTGTTTATTCTGCCGTCAGCGTGAATAAATGCATCGTAGTCGTAAACGTCTGCGGTACTGCCGGTGTTCTTGAAGTTTATGCCGCCCGTGTAGATATAATAGTTAAGGCCTTTAACACCTACCGCAATATTCAGCATATACCATGCAAGAAGGTCTTCGGGGAGGATCGGCGGGAAGTTTGAAAGAGAGCCGCCCGGCATTTCCATAATTGTGGGAACCATACCGAGATTTCTTATTGATTCAACCGAGAAGAGCAGGTTTACGGCATACTGGGGTGTGGGGTTGTTGTATGTGGAGTTCTGTGAAAGGCAGTAGTAGTGGTCGGTGCCGAGAAGCATTCCGCCGAATTTTTCGTATCTCGGAAGCATTTTTTCAAAATAGCCTATCATATTGTGGTTTGCGGCATTGTGGCAGATGAGGCTGTCGATACCGTCCTCACGAAGCCACGATGAAAGGATCTCCATATATTCGCCGCAAAGCTCAAGATATAATTCAAACATATCACGGCTTGATTTTGAAGCGTAAATATCCGAAGCGTTGCGTCTTATGGGGTATGCCTGTGACATGGAGCTCCAGTTTACGTTATATTCGTCATTGATTTTTTCGATGCTGCCGTAACGTTCAAGCAGGAATTTTGCATATCTGCCGTCCTCTTTGCCAAAGCCGTAAGTTTCGGGGTTATAGTCGATAGAGCCGGACCAGACGTGTGTTCCCGTAAGCTCGTTATCGACCTGAACCATGCAGATCGGACCGCCGTTTGATGCAAGATACGGGCGTACAACATCGCAGAAAGCCTTGTAGTACGGACGTGCTTTTGCAAGAAATGTCGGGTGCATATACGATGCGGAGTTGAGGCAGGAGCCGTCTATTCTGCGAGCGTAAACTTCGGGGTAATTGTCATATACCCATTCGGGGATACCGCCGTTAACAAGTTCAGAATAAACGAACGGGCCGGGTCTTACGATGACCGCAAGATCGAGCTTGTCGCAAAGCTCCAAAAATGCCGCAAGGTCACGCTGAGGACAGTCGCCGAAGCAGATGTTGCCCTCTGTTTCTTCGTGAACGATCCATGGAACGTATGTAGCAACACAGTTACCGTACATTTCCTTTAACTGAATGAGTCTTGTTTCCCAATCCTCGTGAGGAACACGGAAATAGTGAAATTCGCCCGAAACAAGAAATCTTTCTTCTCCGTTAAATAAATATTTATTGTCTTTAATTTCAACTTTCATAGAATTTACCTCTATTCAATATTGTTCTGTCTCTGTCTGAATTCATAGAGAAGCAGGTCAACCATTCTTCCGTAGCTTTTAACGCCGTCCTGCTGATCGTTAGCTTTAAGATATATGTCGTTTACCTTATCCGAAAGCTCGGCAACAGGGCCGTCGTATTTTTTCCAGTAATTGTTTTTTTCCGTTATGTCCTGTTTAACATCGTCCGAAAGCCCGCTTATTATCTGATGGCAAAGCTCTGCATCCTCTCCGTAAAGCGCGGATGAGGTATGCGCATACGCAAGCATAAGCCCCGAGTAGATAAATTCGGGATCTCCGCTTTGCATGCATGCCATATATGCGATAAAATTCGCTTCGTCCTCACGCATATGTCCTCGAAGATGCGCAAGCTCGTGGCACATCGTTGCAGGGATCGAAACCTTCGGGATCGTGTCGTTAACATTTGCCTCGTACGTGAACGGGAAGAAAAAGCCCGTTATCCTGCTCAATGACATAAATCCGAAGAACGATACGGGCTTCGGTCCGCTGTAATCTCCCGAAAGGGAAGGATACTGCTCGGACAGTGCCGCCATATATTCTGCGGAAAGCTCGGAATTATCTTCAAAGCTTCTGTATCTGCCGTCAAAATTTTCTTTTGCGGTGTTAAGCCTCGAAACAATGTCCGTTAGCATGTCGGCAAGCTCTGATTTCGTTGATTTTTCTGTAACGATATTTTCCCTTTCCGCAAAAGACGGGCTGTAATAATTTATAGCACACGTTATGCTGAAAAGAAAAACAATAAACGATGCCATGCCTGCAAGATTGACGATATAGCCAATCAGCTTTTTGAGCTTACCCTCGGTAAAGATCAGACCGAGGACGGTCGTTAAAGTGTAAAAAACAATAATAAAAGCTAAAACAAGAAGAATTATCTGCGCCACCGAAACGTCGGTCATCGAAAAAAGATGGTTGAGCGTTCCCGAAAGAACGGGGTATATCTTTTGAGCATACATCCCGCAGAATTCGGGGTCGGCCTTCGCTTTTCCGATAATAATGAGTGCTATCGGCAGCAGAATAAGCACCCACAGACGTTTTAAACTGAATGTTTTTGTTTTGTCTTTCATTTTTTACCGAACTTCTTTCGTTGTGTGTTGTATGCAAACACAGTCTGAAGACTTTCGGGTGCGATTTTTGCAAGTACTCTGCCTGCTTTGATTGTAAATCCGGGAACGATGACTTTCTGCCTTCTGAACATCTTTTTTATCGCATATTCCGCAACGTATTCGCTCGAAAGCGACGGTATGCTGAATTTTACATTTGCAACGTCGTCAAAATTCGTTCTGATAGGACCCGGACAAAGCGAGCCTATATAAACTCTTGACCCGTCACGCTTCATTTCGTATGCAACAGCCTGCGTGAGGCGGTGAATGTACGCCTTTGATGCGTAATACGATGAAAAAAGCGGGCCGGGAAGAAATGCCGCCGACGATGCAACGTTTAAAATATAGCCCGAATCCTTTGCCTT
>CAJGDF010000103.1 GCA_904502105.1 uncultured Clostridia bacterium | reverse complement strand
TACTCAGCATAATCGTTATAAGTATTTTTTATGTTGACAGTATTTCATATCAGGTGGCAGTCAAAAAGCTCGTGGGTATCTCAATGCCAATACTGTTTTTTGAAATGGTACTTAAATTTATTAAATATGCATTCACAGGACTTATTCTTGCATTGGGTTCAATGATCGCATTATCGTTCAACGAAGCATACGCAAGCAGCGAGATCGGTTATTTTACAGTTATAACACCATTTACGGTTGTTTTCGCAGCGGTTGTAACGGTTATTCTTGCAGTCGTTCTTTCTATTGTCCCCGTTATCGCAATTTATAAAATTGATACAAGTGAAAAGATCAAATAATAAACAAAGAACTCCGAGAAATCGGAGTTCTTAATCTTTTATTGAATTACGGGAGCGGTGTCGAAGCCGTCTGTCCATTCGCCGAAGAGTTCGACCGGTTTATCGGAGAAGAAAGCGGGCAGGTAAAAATCGAAGTTCATGGAGAGGTTCATATTTGGAAGATCTTCTTTTTTTGTCCAGAACACCCTACCCTCGTCCGTTCCTTCGCTGAGTGTACCCGAAAATTCGGTGGCACGGAAGAGATATTCAACATATCGGTCGGGAGAATCCTTTTTTGCCCAGTTAACAATACCGCAGAGCACGGGATTTTTGATATCAAGCCCTGTTTCCTCTTTTATTTCGCGGATAGCGCATGCAGTAAAGCTTTCGCCTATTTCGATATGGCCGCCGGGGAAGCAAATGCCGGGATATTTTTTCAAACGGTCGATAACAACAACCTCGCCTGTTTTTTCGTTTTCGACCATAATCATGGTTGTTAATTCATTCATATTATTCTTTTACTCCGTAAGTTTCAATAAATTCTTCAAAGCAAATACCTTCAGACATGATAAACTCAGCGTATTCCTGTCCGACATAACGGTAATGCCACGGTTCAAATATAATCTTTGTTATCTCTGTTTTATCTTTGGGATAGCGAAGGATGAAGCCGTATTTTGCGGCATTTTCTTTAAGCCATTTTGCGGCATCGGTATTTTCATACCCCGCATTGAGGCTTTGATATGACGGAGTTACGATATCGAGAGCAAGCCCCGTATGATGTTCGCTCGTACCGGGAACGGCAACGATGGTTGCGGCCTTTACTCTTGCATCAGCCTCGGAATAGCCGTCTTCAATGAGATCGTTTATTTTATTGTTAAACAAACGGGTTTGCAGTTCAACATCACGGATGGATGAGCAGATCTGAAGCTCAATTCCCTCTTCTTTTGCATCTGCTATCATCTGTTTTGCAAGAGGAGCCGCGCGGCTGTCGAGATAATAATTGCCCTGAACCTGTTCTTTTTCAAAGGTATAATTTTCGGGCAAAAAATTATCGGGGTTAACAAGAATAAGATTCCAAAGAGATGTATCGACCGTCATTTTTTCTTCGGGACTTTCAACGATCGGTTCTTCTTCGGGCACTACCGGCTGTTCGGGCTGCTCGATTTGTTCGCTGGGTTGTTCTGTTTGCTCATTACTGTTCAAAACAGTTTCCTGTTTTTCATTCGGTGGTACCGATGTGTCATTATCGGTAAGATCAACGTTCAGATCGGTTTCGTTTTCTTTTACATCCTGAGGCGAAGGTAATGTTAAAACAAAAACTATTAGCGCGATACCGATAATAATCAGAATAAGACCTGCTGCAAGGCCTTTATTTTGGTTTCTTCTCATAATAAAAATCCTGTTGTGTTGTGTATTTGATAATACATTATATCACAGACATATTTGTTTGTCAACAATCGGAATATATCCCGATATTATTAATATAATTTACGGGGTGATACTTTTGAGAAAAAAACGTGAAAAGAAAGAAAAGGTCTCCGAATTCAAAGGACTGCAAATAGAGTTTTACTCAAACAGACAGGTAACGTTTGAAAATTCAAGCGGTATCGATATATTGGAATACAACACCGAAACAGTCAGAATAGGCAGCGAAAAAAACAGAGCAAGAATATACGGGAGCATGTTGGATCTTGGCTTTATATCCCCTCAATGCGTAATGGTAAGAGGAAAAATAACGTCTTTGGAGTTTGAATAAAATGAAAATATTTGAGTGGTTAACCGGATATTGCAGCATTGAGATCAAAAGCTGGTATTGCGAACGCGTAATCATGGCAGCAGCCAAAGCGGGAATAGAGATCTGGCAGATAGAACGCATCAACGAAAAAGCCGTAAGAGCAAAAATAGGTCTGTACGACGACAAAGAGCTTTTAAAAACAGTTGAATCCGAAAAAGATAAACTAAGCGCCGACACAGAAATTGTTATTTTAGAAAAAGACGGGCTTATACCATGGATAATCAGACACAAAATGCGATCGGGATTTGTTGCAGGCGGTGCTTTATGTTTGACAGCAATAATACTGATGTTTTCGATCGTCTGGTCTGTTGATATAACGGGTCTGTACGAGATATCACCCATTGAATTCAGAAAATCGCTTGATGGAAACGGGATCTATGTGGGTGCATTTGCCAACGGACATGATTTCGATGAGATACGGTTATCAATGATGCGTGAATATGATAATATAGCATATATTACGTTCAACAAAAAAGGAAGCAGAATTCAGGTTGATGTTACAGAAAGCAAATTACCGCCAGAAACAGTGAATAATCTCGATTACCGAAACATCATAGCCAAAGAAGACGGAGTTTTGATCGTTGCAGAAGCCTATGAGGGAAAGATAAATGTCAAGTCGGGTCAGGCGGTTGAAAAAGGAGATCTTTTAGTCAGCGGAATATTTCCGAGCAAAGAAATAGGATTCAGATTGGTCCGAGCATCCGCCAAGATGTTAGCATATACAAAAAAGACATATGAAGCATTTACTCCTTATACGGTAACGGAATATTTACCGACGGACGAATCCTGCAGAAAATATGAGATCTCTGTTTTCAACATAAACTTCACCCTCCCCTTTTTCGGCAGCAATTCATATGATTTTTACGATGAGGTCAATGAAACAGTACATTTGACGGCAGGGGAAAATGTCCTGCCCGTAAGCGTTAAAATATCAAACATAACAAAACTCGAAGCAAAAACATACACTATGACGAGCGAGGAAGCACGAAAAAAACTCACAGCAGAGATTGATGAAATAATGAGATTAGACCTGCACGGACTTGAAATTACAGACACAACCGTAACGTTCACCGAAACAGAACTCGGACTTTACTGCAGATACGACTGTACGGTTATTGACGACATCGCAGAACCGCAAACAATCCACACAGAATTCACAAAAAGAAAAACATTGCATAAAGATTAAAGCAATAAAAGGGCTTGACAACGGAGCTGAAATATGATATAATTACAAAGCTTGATAAAAGTTACGGTCTTTTCCGCTTTTATCATTAATTAAATATGCGGGTATGGCGGAATTGGCAGACGCGCTAGATTCAGGTTCTAGTTGAGGTTCCTTAGTGCAGGTTCAAGTCCTGTTACCCGCACCACAAACCGACAAGTTTCGACTTGTCGGTTTTCAATTTCTCCATGTTATACATAGATATAAATGCGATCAATCCGACAAAAAATTGCCGGATTGATTTTTCTGTCAATATTTACTAAACTTCATAATTGATTTAAACATATCGCCGTCGACGACAATTTCGAATTTTCCGCCGCAAATTTCGGTATAACTTTTAGCTATGGCAAGACCGAGTCCGTTTCCGTCGGTCGTTCTCGATTCATCACCGCGAACAAATCTTCCGACAATATCCTCAGCGTTGAAATTCATCGGATAAGAAGAAATATTTTTAAACTCAGCTATGATAAACTCATCCTTTTCATATGCAGAAATAAACGCTCTTGTGTTTTTCAAAGAGTATTTGAGGATATTATTTATAAGATTATTAACAACACGGGATATTTTCCGTCCGTCAGCGTTAATAAAAAGATCCTTTTGAGTGTTAACACAAAAGGGTATACCTGAATTTTGAATATCGGCTTCATTCTCCGCAACAGATTGTTCAATAAGTACCGCGAGATTTATTTTTTCCAAAACGATATTTTCGTTTCCGCTTTGAGCTTTTGAAATATCAAAAAGATCCTGGGTAAGCTTTTTCAGGCGCTCCCCTTTCTGTGATATTACATTAACATAATCCTTCGCTTCAGTTGAAAGTCCATCCGATTTTAAAAGAAGTTCGGCATAATTGATTATTGATGTTATCGGGGTTTTCAGGTCATGCGAAACGTTTGTTATAAGCTCTGTTTTCATTCTTTCGGACTTGACCTGTGCTTTTACCGATTCATCAAGGCCTTTGCCTATGTCGTTGATATTTTTTGCAAGAATATCCATGTCAACGCTGCGAAGACTCGGTATTTTATACGAAACATTGCCGTTACGTATCATAAAGACACCTTTTTTTATCTCATCCATATCCTTCGACTTATAGCCGATAAAAGCTGCAGCAAGTAAAAATATTACGCTTGCGGACAAAATAAAGAACGGAGTTTCATATGTAAAAATACCGAACATAAACATAATAAAGCTGTATATACTCAATGCCAAGATCAGAATAAGACCCGATTTTTTTGATAACAGACCGACTAATGAAATAAAGAAGATTTTTAATTGTTTATATATCCATTTAAAAAATCCGATTATTATTTTAACAATAAATCTTGCAATAATGTAAACGAGTGTCGAATCCAAAAACTTTTTTGCCTTAATATTTCTGACGACAGAAAGGCTTGATGCGAGGAAGATCACGCTTGCCAAAAGCGTGGCAATCAAAAGGACAGGCTCAAATAAATAAAGGTCAAACGGGCTGTTCATATAAAGTTCATCAATGAACACAGACAAAATCGCAACAATACCAACGACAGCACCAACCATAAATGAAAGATGGACCTCTGTCCAGACATTATCTATCCATAAAGATTTCTGTTCGCCGTTTTTGTTTTTACCGCAGACGCAAAGCAAATAAATATACGAGATCAAAGCCACGGAGACACAAAAAAGCGTATTTAGAAATGTTACAGAAACGATCTTTGCCTGCCTGTTCCAGATCTGCGAACATTCATCCAGATAATCGGACTTTATATTAACACTGACCACAAAAGAACCGTTTTCCTTTAAACGGTATATCTCGTCGATCATCCACGTATTATACTGATTCAAAGGAGAAATATCTGCTTTAACAATTCCGGAGCTGTTTCGTTCAGCGTATATATAAAAATCGCCTGTGGCAATGGAACGTCCATCGGAAGCATTACAGTTTGTGAAAACCGTACCGTTCCACTCAACGTAATAATTCAACTTATCCCTAAGATATACTTCATTCAGTTCTTTTTCTATATACTGCTTTAAAACCATATCCGTTTTGCTCTCTGCATCCGTCAATCGGTTGTAACGGTAATAAGCATCTGTAATTGCTCCGAAAGGACCCGTCAAAAGGTTTGCCATATTTCTCGATTCCGAAAAATCAGTCTCAAACTCATACACATACTTATCTTCTTTACTGTAATCAAAGATACCGCTGATACCTATATGCATACCGACTGCTATGTTAAAAACAAATGTAATAACTGCAAATATTTTTAATATATTGGAATAGACAATCTTTTTCATCAATTATTTCCTCCGTAAAAGTTTAAATCATGGTAAGTTTCAGATATTTTTTTACATATTTTCTCGATCATACGATATTCGACTGTTGACAGATGTACCTCTTTTTCGTTCACAGTAACAGTCTGCGCATCGGTATCTATGAGTAAACTTTCAATAAAAACAAAGCGGTCAGACTGAGGTTCCTCAAACGAAAAACTGTATATCGGTGTTTCCTGCTTAAAGCATTCTGTTATTTCCTCGGAAATAACGGAAAGACAGGAAGATATGCAAACCGTTAAAACCAAAATAACAGCAAGTTTCATTAATCCGATAATAAATGAACTTTTCATTCATACCACCTCAATCTATTCTGTAACCGATACCCCAAACGACCTTTAAATATCGCGGTTCTTTAGGGTTTATCTCGATTTTCTCACGGATATGTCTGACATGAACGGCAATAGTGTTATCTCCGACAACCGTTTCTTCGTTCCAGACATTTCTGTAAATATCATCTGCAGAAAACACCTTGCCTCTGTTTCTTGCCAAAAGCTCAAGAATTCTGTATTCGATCGGAGTAAGCCTCACATCTTCACCGTCAACCTGAACGATCTTGTTTTCTGTGTTGACACATAATCCGTCAATAATTATTTTTCCGCTTTGCTTTGAGATAGAACCAAGCATCGTATATCGCCTGAGCTGAGATTTGACCCTTGCGATAAGCTCGGAAGGATTGAATGGCTTTGTAACATAATCGTCCGCACCTGCGGTCAGACCGAATATCTTATCCGAATCTTCGGATTTTGCGGAAAGAAGAATAACGGGAATATTTCTTGATTCACGCAATTTCATAAGAGTCTTTATTCCGTCAAGCTTGGGCATCATTATATCAAGTATCATCAAATGGATG
>CAJGDF010000102.1 GCA_904502105.1 uncultured Clostridia bacterium | reverse complement strand
GTGCAACTATTGTTGCTGTTACAAACTGGCCTTCCTATTATAATCCCTATATAAGTCTTGATAACAACCGAGAAAGACGTCTTCATATTTTATATGAGATGTTCGATCAGAAAATGTTGACTCGCGAAGAGTATGACGCTGCACGAAATCAAGAAATAGTTTTAATCGGAAGAAATGCTTCTTCAACCGGTTCCTCCTCAGGTGTTCAGTCATATTTTACGGACCTTGTATTTGAATGGTTGATTGAAGAACTTATGATCCAGAAGGGTTATACCCGAGCCTATGCTATCGATTATATATATACATCAGGTTTGCGTATTTACACTACTGTTGATCCAAAGGTTCAGAAATTCTGTGAAGACTATTTTTCTAACGAAGAAAATTTCTACACAGAAGAATCAGAATATCTTGCATCTCTCGAATCTGATGCACCTAAACAGGAAGTTGCTTTCTTGCTTGAAGATCCCAAAACAGGCAACGTGCTTGCAATTATCGGCGGTCGAGGCGAAAAGAAAGAAGCTCTTGGTCTTAACCGTGTAACGATGTCAAAACGTCAGCCCGGTTCGTCGATCAAACCTCTTACTGTTTACGGTCCCGCAATAGAACAAAATCTGATAACTGCTGCATCTGCAATTGATGATGCTCCGATTCAGATAAATATTGACGGTAAAACAAAATATGAAGATTATACAAGCTTCGATATTTCCGAAGAGTATGATTTATCAACACTTATTTATACTGCATATAACAGTTGGCCTCTGAACTACGACAGAAAATACAGAGGTACCGTTGATATTAAGATCGCACTTTCAAACTCATACAATGCTCCGTCGGCAAGAGTTCTTAATCTTGTAGGAGTTGAAGACAGCTTTAATTTTGCTAAAAATATGCTTGGTCTTTCAAATCTTGTCAAGGCAGATATGGACGTTGCACCGCTCAGTGTCGGTTCTTTGACATACGGTGTTACGGTTCAGGAAATGGTATCGGCATACACAGTATTTGCAAATGCAGGTATTTATTCAGCATCAAGATGTGTTACGCGTGTTGAAACGTACGACGGAAAGATCATTCTTGAAAATGACGTTGACCGTTCGATCGTTTTCACTCCGCAAACTGCATATCTTATAACAGATATTCTGCAGCGTGCCGTAACAGTCGGCTCAAGTGCTGTAGCAAACCTTTATAATTCAGATGAAGGTATCTTTATTGATACCGCAGGTAAATCAGGTACGACCTCTTCGTTTAACGACCGTTGGTTTATCGGTTATACGCCGTATTATCTCGCCGGTATCTGGTGGGGATTTGATAAGAGTACGTACGGTACGACTGAAAACACAGAGCATATTCGTATGTGGCATGAAGTAATGAAATTCGTTCATGAAAACAGAGGTATAACAGAGGCTGAATTTGTTGTTCCGGACGGTATAATAACATCCTCTTACTGTTCTGTAAGCGGTAAACTTCCAGGACCGTACTGTTCTTCAGACCCGTCAGGTTCTTCAACAGTAAAAACAGGTAAGTTCAAGAGCGGTACTCAGCCCACAGAAACGTGTGACGTTCACCATCAATTGTATGTTTGTTCCGAATCGGGACAGATCGCTTGTGAATATTGTCCGAGCGCAAAACTTGCAACATTCAGAGATATAATGCGCAGTTACCCATATGTTTATATCAGAACAGGCGATTCCGAATATATCTGTCCTCCGTTGTCCAATACGCAGATACTTTACAACAGTCAGTCACTTCCTGTTTATACCTATATGGTTCCGGAAGGGGAGTATCCGACTCTTCCCAACAGTACAAAATCAAAATACAAAAACTGTATATGTTCTCTTCACGGTATTGACGGTGCTCATTACTATTCAGCAAAGTTCTCATTGGGTAATACAGATGAAGAAATCTATGAAGGTGTGTCCCTTCCCGCAGCTCTTATCTCACCGAAAGAACTTGAAGATAAGCTTAATCACGAAAAGGGTGTGGAACTTTCCCGTCAGATATTTAATATTACTGGCGGTAAGATAATCGTACAGGGTACTACTTTGAACGAACTTTATCCTGATCTTTTCGATGAAAGCGGCAATCGCAAATATGCGGATCCTGCTCTCTATCCATTCTTTTCAACAGATGAAGCAGATCCCGAAACCCCTGCACAGTAAAAAATAGGTCCGTTTGTGTTACGGACGGACCTAAATTATATATTAAATTATAAAGGAGCGTATTTATTATGTCAGACGAACTCGATATGTTTAATGAAGATTATAATCATAGCTATTCTGAAGAAAAAGATTATGTAGCACCTACAGATCCTCTTGTAAAAGAGAAGCTTGAATGGTTCCAGGATCAGAAGCTCGGTCTTATGATGCACTGGGGTCCTTACAGCGAATGGGGATTTATTGAGTCCTGGGCTCTTCCGGATGAAGATACTTCCTGGGTTAAATTTGATTATACACCCTTCGCATCCCGTGAAGAATTTAAGCAGGCATACATAGATCTTAATAAAACCTTTAACCCCGTATGGTTCGATCCCGAATCCTGGGCGAAAGTAGCTGAAGATAACTGCTTTAAATATCTTCTTTTCACGACAAAACATCATGACGGTTTCTGTATGTGGGACACACAGTTCTCAGATTACAAAATAACTTCTCCCGACTGTCCTTATCACAAAAACAGAAATGCAGATATTTGTAAAAAACTTTTTGAAGCATTCAGAAATCACGGTATGGGTATCGCTGCATATTTCTCTAAAGCAGACTGGCACAGCCCGTTCTACTGGGCTCCCGGTATGGAACACAGTGCTTGGACAAGCAGAAACCCGACATACAATACTGAAGAATATCCCTGGATCTGGGAACAGTTCGTCCAGTTTACCAAGAATCAGATCCTTGAACTTATGACCAAATACGGCAAGATCGACTCTCTTTGGCTTGACGCCGGTCAGGTTTATGCTGATAACCCCCGTTGCAAACAGGACATCCGTCTTTCCGAAATCGTTGCGGAAGCAAGAAAATACCAGCCCGGTCTTCTTGTTGCCGATAGAACAATCGGCGGCGAAAACGAAAACTACGTTACACCCGAACAGACCGTTCCTGCCAAACCTCTCAGTGTTCCCTGGGAAAGTTGCGTAACCCTCGGTGGATCTTTTTCTTTCAACTACGACGATCAGTATAAATCTCCGAGAGCTCTTGTCCGTCTTCTTTGTGATATAGTTGCAAAAGGCGGTAACCTTGCTCTTAACATTGCACCCCGTCCCGACGGAAGACTTCCCTCCAGAGGTGTTGAAGCCCTTTACGGATTTGGTAAATGGCTCAAAAAGAACGGCGATGCTATATTCAATACCCGTGTTTGTGTTCCGTACAGAACAGGTAAATATGCGTATACTCAGAATCTTAAAACGAACACTTATTATGCAATTTATCTCCCCGATGAAAATGATAAACCGACAGAATTTGAAATTCCGTTCAATAAACGTGTCGGTAAAATCACTTTTAACGGTGCTGATGTTTCCTTCACTCATTCCGATAATCTCATTAAAGTAAGAGTACCTGACGGATATCCCGAAGAAGAGGCATATGTGTTCACTATGAAAGGCGAATAATCGTCATTTTTCCTGGAGTGTTTATATTGAAAAAAAACATAGCAAGAATTCTTTGCTTTTTGCTGATATTATCAATTACAGCATCTCATTTCACAGTTTTTTTACCCGCGTATGCTGTAACCGAAAGCTTTCAGTCAGGTTATACGTTTGACGATCCTGTTAATCTTAAATGGGATCTTGGTGGAAAATTCCCTCTTATTGAGCTTGATTTCAGCCCATTTGAGCCCATTCCCGGTAAAACCGGGAATGCGGTAAATTCGTATTTTTCCCTTGATCCCAATATGTTTTCAGGTATTTCGGAAATAACTCTCGGCTTTTGGCTGAATTTTTCTGAATTCAATGCATCATATAGTACGGAATTCATTTATATCGGTAACGGAAACGAAAATTATCCGTTCCTCTCATTGTCTTATATCCCTGAATCGACATCCTTATCGTTGAAAATTTTTGATGGAACATATTCTGAGCAGCTTACTGCTGATATTTCCTCGGAAATAGGTTTCGGAGGTTGGCATCATATTGTTTTTACATATGATATTTCAGGACAAAATTATAAGCTTACAATGTATATAAACGGTTTTCCGTGTGCTTTTTCCTTGACGGATGTAACATTGAATAATCTTGGCGGAAGCAATGTAATCTTCTTCTCTGATTTTATACTTGACGAATTATATATTTCAAATCTTCCGCTTTCGTCTGACAATATACAGAAACTTTATACATTGTCTCTTTCCGATTTCTTTACTTATATGGGTGAGGAAATCCATGAAACAGTGCCTGATGCTCCGATTACAGACAATCCGGATGATGACTCGTTTGTTGAAGATCCCTTTGATCCTTTTGATCCGTTTGACCCGTCCGATGATCCGTATGAAGAAGAAATATGGAGTCCTCCGACAAACCTCGACCGCATAAAATTTTCGTGGCTTGCTTATACATTTGATCATACATATGATATGTCCAGAGACTTGAATAAAACCACATCTGCTATCATTAATGAATTTACAGCCACAAAAGTTTCCACCGATGCATCCGGCGGATCTTTCGGTTACGGTCTTACAAGAAGAACGGATTCTTACCCTGAGCAGTATCTTAAGTTGAATCCCGGTTTATTGTATCAGGCCGATACTTTTACATTCTGTGCGTGGGTATACAGATCTGCAGATAAAACAGATCAATTTTATGATTATTCTCAGATGAAACTTCTTGATTTTACCGGTTATGGTAAATTTGAATTTTCACCTTTTAAAACGACAGAGCTAACTCCTGAAAAATTATTGGAGCTCTTTCCTCCCGAATCAGAACCCCCTGTCGAGGAGATTTTACCTGAAGTAGAACCTGAAACCGGAAATGAAACTGAAGTTGAACTTCCGTTTGGTCCTCCTGTTGAAGAAGAAAAAAAGAATATTGATCTTGAAGTCAAGAATGATTCCGTTTTTGAGTTTGGAGTTGATAAAAGCTTTCCTACGAGAAATGAACTTTCAAAAACAAATCTTAAAAGCGTGAATAATAAGTGGGTCCATTATGCTGTAACATACAGTTCCACCGGTGAAGTTAAAATTTACATGAACGGAACTCTCACCGATACACTTTACACAGGTCAACCGTTTTCTGCTCTTCAGATAACTGATTTTAAGATTCTTTCAGGCTCTGCTTCTTTCGATACAAGCAAATATTTTATTGATGAAATATATCTTGCATCGAGAGTTCTTGATGCTTCTGATATTCGTAAAATCAAAACTTACGGTATTGAACGTTTTACAACAGAAGTTCTTCCAGATCCTTCTCCCGAGAACTCATCCGAATCATCTTCAACCGAGTCTGCTGTTCCTGAAGTTGATCTTCGTCCTGATGATACTGATACTCTTGAAGATTCCTATTCCGAGCACGCAGAGATAAATGAATTTATAGGCACCACTTTCGATAACACTTCTCTTATCGGTAAAGACTATAATAACTCTGTTATAGCTGTTATAAGAAATGCAAGTTTATCTCAGGGTATAAAGAATTACGGCTTGACGCTTGACGGCATCAATTCATATATCCGTTATCCTAAGGGTATTCTTGATAATTCAGATGAATTAACGTTCAGTATTGCATATAACTGGACAGGCAGTACATCTTCTGTTAACCAGAAACTTATGTATTTTGCCAATAAAGAAAATTCTGTTTCAAAACCAACAGCTTATATGATGATAGATATGGGTAATGGTTCAGACGGACTTTCTTTTGAGATCAGCGACGGAAATGTTAAAACAACACTTGTTTCAGATACTTCCAAAACGAATGAGTGGGTGAGGGTAACTGTTACAATTAAAGACGGTACAGCTCGTCTTTATATCAACGGTGCACTTGTTGATTCAGCATCTACTTCTATTACACCTGCATCAATTTCTTCAAATTATAACTATATTGGCAAAAGCGGCATAAAGGGCGAGCCCTTATTTAAAGGTGTCGTTGATGAAATATATATTTCTCATAAAGCTTTGACTGCTCAGGAAATTCAAGCATTTGAAGAGTACGGTATAGAACCTTATACTCCTGTAATAGGGGGAATCGATGTCGAAGAACCGACAGAAGATCTTTGGGATACAATCATAAACGGTGTTGTTATTGCAACAGGTGTTCTGATCTTTATTATCATTATTGTTATAATTGTAACAATCTTTAAAAAATAGGCGTTATCTATTTCATAAAATATAAATCAACAAATTAAGGAGAGAAAAAATCATGTCCACAACCATGAAGAAAGAAATTTTTGAAGAACCTTCTGCTATGGAGCGTTGCCTTAAATCCAACGAAGCAACCCTCAATAAACTCGCAGAAACTCTTCAGGCAGCAAACATCTCTAACGTTGTTGTCGCTGCAAGAGGTACTTCCGACCATGCAGGTATTTACGGTAAGTACATAATTGAAAGTATGCTCGGTATTCC
>CAJGDF010000101.1 GCA_904502105.1 uncultured Clostridia bacterium | reverse complement strand
CCTACAGAAAGCTCGGAATTATCTGTACCGCCAAACTGATCGGGAAGAAGGCTTTCACAAATATAGTCAAAGTCGAGCTGGGCAAATAAGAGCCATTCGATTGTTGACTGGAAATTACGTTCCATCTGAGCACGGACAGAACCTGTATTTTCAGCAGGACCGTAATGGAGCCAATAGCTTTCAATGGGATGAAGAACGGCAATATCTACTTTGGGGCAGCCTCTTGTAAGAGCAGTGTTAAGACGCGCATAATGATTTTCAATATACGGATATTCTTTATACCATGCTGACTGATAGAATATAGATGCAGGATAATCCCTCTTTGCTTCTCCGTACATTGACATCCATGAAAGATGCGGAACACGTACTGTAACACCGAGAGCCGCCTGCCAGTCACCCTGATGTTTATGACCGCGGAAATCAAAATGCCAGCCTGTAACACCGTAAAGCTCGGAAAGGACACCCTCTCGGCCATACTGATGCGCAGCAGACTGAGCCTGCTTTGCAGTTGTATACTCGTGTCCGTCGCAAAGCATATCTATACCGGGGATTTGGAATTTACGGTAAGAACGCATAGCTTCGCCGAGAGCCGCTGTCTGAGAAGCAAGTGTCGGTTCTTCCATCATATGACCGGTCATTGAAATTCCGTTCTTTTCACACCAATCACCGCAATTATCAGCAAAGGCCTCGGTAAAGAGCTGACAAACATAGTCATGGAAGCGGTAACGGCTGATCGAGATTTTTCCGTTCGGAAGTTCCCAGAAAAGTTCGGGAATATGAATATCGAGAGCTTCTCCAAACTGTTTTTCGTAAAGGTCTTCAAGTCCGAGAGTCCAGGGCATTATAACATCATTCTCACTCGTTGCAAAAGAAAGATAGCCCTTACGGCTTACCTGAGGTTCATCGGTAAAAATAGCGGGAACTACGCCGTCAAAATCCTTGCCGACTGCTTCTTTATATTTTTCATGAGTTGTGTTGATAAAGCAATCGATCGCTTCTTTTGAAATCGTATCAACATACGTCTGATAATTATACCAGCCTGACGGACGGTTAACATCAATATAAGCAAACCATTTTTTGCCTTTGGCTTCGGCATCGGGATCGATTATATCGTAAGAAACAAGTTCCCCGTTATCGTTTAAAACAATATCATAAACACGGAAAAGATAAACATCACCCGTATCTATAGCGGTCTGTTTATCGGGAATATTTTCACGGTTGTCTTTACATGACATACGGATATATCTTCCGCGGTATTTCGGATTTTTCGTTACAAGACCACCTGCAGCACCGGATGGCCAGCGGTCTTCATCGTAAAGCCATGCAAGGGTATTTGTCTTTTTAGCCTCGTCTGCACAAACTTTGATAAGATCCATAAACTCTTCGGAAAGATACGGAACGTCCATACCTGTACGGCTGTGAATATGGTATCCACCAAATCCCATTTCTTTCATATAACCGATCTGACGGCGGATCAGATCAGGAGTAACCTTGCAGTTCCAAGCCCAGAAAGGAGCGCCGCGATATTCTTCGGTTGGATTAAGAAAAAGCTCATTTGAAAGCGTTTCACTATTATTCTTTTTATAAAGCATATTTGAATTACACCCTTTCGTGTTTATTTCATATAGATACTATTTTAGCACATATAAAAGCCTATGTCAAGAAAAATTTACATATTTTAAAAAAATCGGCTCTTCAAAAGAAAAGCCGACAAATAATATTTTATTCTTCACCAAACATTGCAACGTAGCCGTTAAGGGTGTCCCCGATAGAAGTGGCAAACATTTCGTCCATAATATTTCTGTAACCGTCAATAAGTTCTGCCGCAGACTTTTCTGAGGAAGGAGCATTTTCGGGAATACTGCGTGCGCCTCCGCCGGCAGTGTAGAAATAGTTATAACTTGAATTCAGACAAATATCAAAGAAAGCTTCCGCATCGCGTTTATCAAAGAAGTTATTATGAGTCATATACTCTTTAATAGCATCAAACGATGGGTATTCATCAAAAGGTTCAAATATCGCATCAACAGCCATTGCAGCCGCATCGATATTATCGGTAATAGACGGGAAAGAAATAGTATAGTTCATCGCATGATAAACGCCGCCGGTATAGCCCGGATCAACATCGGGGCCTGCAGGAGTACGAAGAATAGCAAAATTTTCAACTTCTTTCGAGATAGTTCCGAAAGTACCGTAAATATACTGAGCGGGGTTAAACGAGTAGCAGACGAGACCATCGCAGAAATTGTTAACAACGCCGAGAACGTCGTTTGTAGGATCGTATGTATGAGAAAGATCGCCAGAACGAAGAGTACGGACATATTCTATAGCATTGAATGAACCGGGTTCATAATAACCGCAAGTGAAAGAGAGTTTATCTTTAATTCTGGTAAGAGAAACGCCGTTTGAACGGAAAAACATCTCGGAAAGATACGGAGTATGTCCCCCAAGTCCCCAGATTTTCGTTTCAGTACCCTCAACAACGGTACATTTTTGGATCTGCTCACTAAATGTTTCCCATGTCCACAATCCCTGTTCGTATAATTCACGTGGATCATCACCGGCAACCGCCGAAATAAGGTTCATACTGGCAACAAGGGGATATCCGAAAGAGGAATACACCAGATCGGGCCATGCGGCAGGCAAAAGACCGTAAAGATCGTCTTTATAACACAAACATTCAAGGAGCATCGGAGTGCCCCATTTTTCACTGTCAGTATAGTCGATATAATCACCAAGAGACGAAATGCTTGAAAGATAGCCTGCTTTCATCCATGAATAATAACTCATGGAAGGAACAAACATTATATCGCAAGGAGCTGTTCCGACAGACATACCGAAAGTAAAAGCTGAATTGAAATTGCTCATATATATCGCATTTATCTTGCAATCCAAAGCTTTTTCGACATCGGCAATTCGCTGGGTTGCATGGTCGGCAAGACCTGTACCTATACCGTATCCAAGAACATTTTCATCAACCAAAGCACCGTTCGTTGAATCGAAATAGCTTGCGATGGTTAATTCAAGACCGCCAAAACCGACAACGTCTTCTCCGGAAATATCAAGATCAAATATTTCCTCTTGAGGTTGAGAGCACGAGATCAAAGAAGCAACCATAAAAGCCGCTAATACAAAACTCAAAACGGATACTGTTTTCTTTTTCATTGTCAGAACCTCTTTTCCCAATTTTGTTATATATTTTAATTAATTATAACATATATCCTACTTTTTGTCAACACAAAAAAAAGAGCCCCTTATTAAAGAAGCTCTTTATATAAAAATTATTCAACTGTTTCGAGATCGGGATAAAGAACAGCATATGCCTGAAGCATATCACCAACTGCATTTTCAAAGAATCCGTTAACTTCAGATTCATATCTTTCAAGGAGCTCGGAAACGGGAGTATCCGAACGACCGATTTCTGCGGAAATGTTTCTTACAGCACCGCCTGCGGAATAGAAGTGATTATACGCTGCATTATCGAGAATATCATAGAAAGCTTCAGCATCACGGTCATCAAAGAAGTTGTTATGAGTCATATATGCTTTAACATCTTCGATTGTTTCATAACCTGTGAGAGGTTCAAAAATAGCATCTGCAACAATAGCAGCAGCTTCGATATTATGGTTAATGGTGGATGTCGGGAATGTTAAGGTATAGGTCATACCGTCATAAATACCAAAAGCATGATCTGCGGGAACATCAGGACCTACAGGTGTACGAAGAATAGCATAGTTATCAACAGACTGAGCTACATCTCCCCATACACCGAAAACGAATTTGGTAGGCATAAAGGAATAGCAAGCCTCTTCAGCGCAGAATTTTGCAGTTACCACGTTGGGATCAGGTTCGGATATTTTATCAAAGGTATAAGCAAGAGGACCGTAGATTACGTGACGGACTTCATCTGCTGCAGCAAGAAGCTGAGATTCAAAGAAACCGCATCTAAGAGAAACCTTACCGTCAATTCTTGCAAGAGCAATACCGTTAGAGCCAAGAATCATTTCAGAGAAGTAAGGGGAGTGAGCTGTGAGACCGTATACTCTTGTTTCAGTACCTTCTACAACAGTACACTTTTCAAGCTGTTCATTGAATGTTGCCCAGTTCCAGATACCCTGTTCATAAAGTTCACGGGGATCATCGCCACCGGAAGTGGAAATAAGATCCATATTAGCAACAAGGGGATAACCGAAAGAAGAATAGATAAGATCCGGCCAAGCAGCAGGAAGAAGACCGTAAAGATCATCTTTATAGAAAACACATTCGAGAAGTGTTGCTTCGCCCCATTTGCTGCTGTTTGTATAGTCGATGTAGTCACCGAGCTCGTTATTGATACCGGCAAGATAACCGGCCTTTGCCCATGAATAAATATCAAAGGATGTTACAAAAGCAAGCTCACAAGGAGTAACACCGCCTGCAATACCGCTTGAAAATGCACTGGAAAAATCTGACCATGTTTTGTATTCAAGATTAATGTTGCAGTCGTAGTTAGTTTCAACCTCTTTAATTCTTTCGGAAACAAGATCGGAAAGTCCTGTACCTACGGGATATCCGAGAATATTATCGCTTTCTACATTATTATTACCGGAATAGAAAGACGACAAGAATTTGATCTCAAGTCCGTCAAAACCTGTTGCAACAGCTTCGCCGTTAAAATCAACGTCAAATACCTCTTCTTCAGCCTGACCGCAAGATATAAGAGCAATCAAAAGAAGAGAAGATAAAAATAAACATATTACCTTTTTCATAATAGTCTCCTTAACTTTAAATTTACAATAATTATACCATAACACAGAGATTATGTCTACAATTTCGAACAAAAAGAATTTCAACAAAAAAAAGACAAAAAATAAAACTCTCTTTAAATTCATCTAAGTGGTTCCCAAAAGGATTGACAAATACCCCTATGGGGTATATAATAAAAATACCCCATAGGGGTATTCAGAAAGGTAATAAAACATGGATTGTAAATGCTACGAAGAAAAATGTGAAAACTGTTCATATAAAAAAACTCCGAGAAGCGAAGAAACCGTCAGGCTGTTAAAAAACAGACTAAACAGAATATCCGGACAGATCGGCGGAATAATCAATATGATAGATGACGGACGGTATTGCGGTGATATTTTAACACAGGTTGCGGCCATCGAAAGTGCATTGGAAAGCTTTGCATATGTTGTTTTAAAGGAACATATGGAAACTTGCGTCGTCGAAAAAATAAAAGAGGGAAACACGGATGTTGTTTCGGAAACCGTTGAACTCATGAGGAAATTAAAATAATGGAAACGAAAAAATATAAAGTTACAGGCATGACCTGTGCGGCATGCTCAGCACACGTTGAAAAAGCGGCAAAGGGAGTAAGCGGTGTTTGTGAGGTAAGTGTCAGCCTTCTTACAAACTCAATGACTGTTTCAGGCGAAAATTTAAGTGATGAAGAGATATGTTCAGCAGTAAAAGCCGCCGGATACGGAGCGGAATCGGCTGACGGTGAAAAGAAAAACAGAAAAAAAGAAACCGATGAGCCGTTAAAAGACACAGAAACAAAGCATATTCTGAAAAGACTGGTGGCTTCGTTGATATTGTTGATCCCACTTATGTACATTTCTATGGGACACATGGTGGGGCTTCCCCTACCCTATTTTTTAGCAGAAAATCCAACAGCAGCGGCGCTTGCGCAAATGATAATTTCGGCACTTGTTATGATAATCAATCAAAAATTCTTTATCAATGGTTTTAAAGGAATTATCAGGCGTGCACCGAATATGGACACGCTTGTTGCACTCGGAAGCGGTGCAGCATTTGCATACAGTACGGCAATTGTTTTTATGATGACAAAAGAACCGTCACATGAGCTTCTCCACGGGCTTTATTTTGAATCAGCGGCAATGATACTTGCTCTGATAACCGTTGGCAAAATGCTCGAAGCAAGAAGTAAAGGTAAAACAACCGATGCAATAAAGAAGCTTATGGACCTTTCGCCTAAGACAGCAAGAGTTATACGTGACGGACAAGAGATCGAAATATCCGCAGAAGATCTTGTTCAGGGTGATATTTTCACAGTTCGCCCGGGCGAAAGTATTCCTGCAGACGGAATCGTTACCGAAGGCGAAAGCGCAGTTAACGAATCTGCTCTTACAGGCGAAAGCCTTCCCGTTGATAAGACAGTCGGAAGCAAAGTAAGTGCCGCAACGATAAACCAGAACGGATTTCTTGTATGCAAAGCAACTCATGTCGGCGAAGACACCGCTCTGAGCAAAATTATCGAACTTGTTGAAAACGCGGCTTCAACAAAAGCTCCTGTTGCGAAGCTTGCTGACAAGGTTTCGGGCATATTTGTTCCGACAGTCATTGCGATTGCCATAATTACCCTTATTGTATGGCTTGCCGTGGGACAAGCATTCGGTTTTGCGCTCGCAAGAGCAATAAGTGTTCTCGTTATAAGTTGTCCTTGTGCGCTCGGCCTCGCAACACCCGTTGCGGTAATGGTCGGCAGCGGTGTAGGCGCAAAGAACGGCATATTGTTCAAAACAGCGGCATCACTTGAAGCTGCAT
>CAJGDF010000100.1 GCA_904502105.1 uncultured Clostridia bacterium | reverse complement strand
TAGCCCCAGCTCGGACAGTCAAAACCACGGCCCCAGTCAAAGGGGTTACCGGATTCGTCAACTTCGCCGTTACCGTCGAGGTAGATCTGACCGATCATAAGGATAGAACCAGCTTTGATTTCATCTTCGAAAACTTTTTCAGCACCGCCGGTACCGTAACGAAGAGCATCCCAAGGAATGAATGCTTCGATGCAGTAAGGATAAGCGCCGTTTTCGTTAGCTTCGGTAGCTCTCCAGGAAGCAGTTTTGATTTCGAAGGGGTTGTTGGGGTTGCCTGAGTAGTAAACAACGCTGTCATCGTTCCAGAAATCGCCTTCGCCGAGAGTATCTGCCCAGAATTCAAGCCAAGTATTGGGAACAGATTCATCATCAGAGGGACGGATCATAGGAGTGAAGCCGTCAACACGTCTGGACTGACCGGAAGTGTCGCCGCCGAGATAGAAAGCGGGGTTGAAGGGACAGGGTGTGTCGTCAGTTTCACAAACAACTGCGAAGTAAAGACCTGCTTCATCCCAGAGATAGTAAGTATCCCATACGTTACGATGTTCTTCAGGAATATCGTCATAGGATTCAACAGCAACAGAGAAGGTATTGCCCCAAACGGTAGCATCCCAGAAGCCTGCAAATTCAGCAGCTTCGCCGTCAGCAAGGTTAACACCTGTATTAACAGCGCCAAACCATTCGCCTTCGAGGTCAGCTTTACCATCGATAACGATAGCGGGGTTATTGGGGTTTACTTTGGGAACAACGAATTCACGCTGTTCGGTAGCGAATTCACCGGTATAGAAAGCAGCAGAACCGATGGAAGCCATCATAGCAACAACAAGTGCTACAGCAAGCATAGCTACAAATTTTTTCATAATTTTTTCCTCCTAATTTTTAGGGAATAGGACTCCCTTGGATTAGACTAATTATATCACTATCAGATTGATTTGTCAAGAGATTTTATATAGTAATTATCAACAAAAACATCATTTAATTTTTACATGTAATTACATCATATAAACAAAAACCACGGTTCGGACATTAAATCCGAACCGTGTTAAACGTAAATAATCAAATTTTGCACATTTTAGCATAAAGACCATTCTTTTCAAAAAGCTCTGAATGAGAACCCTGTTCAACGATCTGACCTTTTTCGAGCACAACTATATTATCGGCACGCATAACAGTAGAAAGTCTGTGAGCGATAACAATAATTGTTCGGCTGCCTGCAAGATTTTCTATCGCAGACTGAATGTTTGCCTCTGTTTCGGTATCAACAGAAGATGTTGCTTCATCAAGAACAAGGATCGGAGTATTTCTCAAAACTGCACGGGCAATGGCAATACGCTGTTTTTGTCCGCCCGAAAGACGAACGCCCCTCTCCCCTACCATTGTATCGTAGCCATTTGGCATTTTCGAAATGAACTCATCGGCAGAAGCGGCTTTGGCTGCAGCAATAACTTCTTCTCTTGTACAATGTTCTACACCGTATGCAATATTTTCTTCGATCGTTCCATTGAAAAGGAAAACATCCTGCAAAACGAGTGAGATATTCTTGCGGAGAGAATTAAGTGTTAAATCCTTAATATTATGTCCGTCAATGCAAACCTTACCTGAAAGAGGATCATAGAAGCGTTCAAGCAAAGATACTATAGTCGTTTTGCCAACACCTGTAGGGCCGACAAGAGCCACCATTTCACCTTTTTTAACATCAAAAGAGATATTGTTAAGTACGTGTTCGCCGTTTATATAATCAAAGCTGACATTTTCAAAAGAGATATTGCCTTCAACATTTTGAAGTTCATAAGCTTCGGGAGATTCTTTTATTTCGCTTTCGCTATCAAGAACCTCTGCAACGCGGCGAGCACCGGCAAGAGATGTCTGAACGTCTTCAACAAGTCTTGCAAGAATTGCAAGGGGCTGATAGAAAAGACTGAGGTATACAAAGAAGCCTACGATATCGGATGTGGAAACCTGTCCGTTCATTGCAAGAACACCGCCTACACCGACAACTATAACCGTACCGAGAGATGTTAAAAACTCAACGGAGGGATGAAATATCGCATTTGCTTTATTTGCACGGATATTAACAAAACTGTAATAATCGGTGTTTTTAAGCATTTTACCGTGTTCGAAATTTTCTTTACCGAATGCCTGTATTTCCTTCATACCCGAAAGATTATCCTGAAGAACACCGTTAAGATCACCGAGGACCTCCTGGTTTATTCGGAAAAGAGGTGCAACTTTTTTTGAAAAGAACGAACTGACAAAGATAACAAACGGAACGGGAATCAGTGTTAAAAGCGCAAGGAAAGGATCAATAAGGAATATCATTATTGCAACACCGATAATAACAAGAACATTTGTTATTAAATCAGGAAGAGAATGTGCAATAAGAACCTCAAGGAGACGTGTATCGTTTACCATACGGCTCATAAGCTGACCGGTCTGTTTATCCTGATAATAACGCATAGAAAGTTCTTGATATTTATCGTAAACCTTGAGCGTTAATTCTCCGACAAATTTCCATGCAGCAATGTGACTGACATACATACTCACAAAACGAAGTACGCCCCTCAAAAGATAAGCAGCGACAAGAATCACAGCATATTTAAGAAGAATTTCAGTAGATAAAAGCTCGGGATCGCTTAAAACAGCTGTCATCCGTCTTATAACCTCAGGAGTAACGAGGCTTAAGGCGGATACGCCGATAAGAGCCAAAACCGTTATGATAATCTCGCCCCAATGGCTCTTTGCCATAAGAATAAATCTTTTTGCAAGCTTCATGATATTAACCCCATAAAATCAGATAAGCTTAAATTCGGCGCAAACAGGATAATGGTCGGAAAGGTACACACCGTCATGGCATTCGTCCCAAAGTTTTGAACCGAGGCCTTTGATTTCACCCGATGCAAACACGTAGTCGATCTTAATAAAGCACTGACCATAACCGTGATAGGAACCTCCGATCTCGGATGTAAGCTCTGTAAATTTTCTGCTTTCACATTCATTTATAAATCTAATTGTTTCGCTGTCAGGTGTTGCATTAAGATCACCGAGAAGAAGATGGGGAACAGCAATACGTTCATCATCTTTGTCCATGCGTTCAAGAATAGATTTGATACCATTTTTTCTTGCTTCGTCGCTTACATGGTCAAGATGAGTATTGTAAACTCTGAAGACCTGAGTGCCGTCAGTGGGTTTTAACGTTATAACAACGCAAATTCTGGGACAACCGCTGCCTTCATATTTTGAGCCGGGAATAAATGGAGTCGGAGAAAGCCAGAACATATCATATCCAAGAAAATCAAACTTATCTTTTTTGAAAAGAACAGGATTTGATTCATCTTTGTAATCTGAACCTCTGCCGCATCCAACGGTGATATATTCAGGGAAATTGTCTCGAAGCCAAGCATGCATATGTGGGAGACATTCCTGAAAACCGATAATATCGGGGGATTCTCTGCGAATTGCCTCTCTGATATAAGGGGTACGGTATGTAAACATATTTTTACCGTCAGAACTTGACTCCATACGAAGGTTGAACGAACAGATCTTTAATTTTTCCATAAATAACAGCTCCTTGTAATTTATTTAAATTTTTTCTTTCTTCGTTTTTCTAATTCTTTTGGGGTAAGTGAGGAAAAAGTTTCGTCACAGGACGAATCTTCTTCAACAGGTGATGTTATACGAACGAGAGGATCGTTTATATTCGGATAACGGTATCGGTACTTCTTTTTTATCTCTGCAATACGGCGAGCTTCTTCTTCAGCAGACAAAACCTCGGTTTCGGAAAGTTCGTTGCCGTTAAGATCCTTACATCTGCCGCAGATACACTCATAGCCTATATCTGTCCTTGTCATCAGCTTACCGCATTTACAAAACATATCGATCAGTTTTTCCTTTCTACAGATATCCGAACATAAAAAATAGTATATAAATATAATATATCAACAACACATTACAGAAAGAGGTCAACGGAATGTACGCCGATGTAAAATACGAAAAAACAGAAGAGCTCCTCTTCGATAATATGAAGCCGGTTTTGGAACTTCGGATAATTTGGCCTGTTATTGAAGGGAATATAACAAAGAAGGCAGAATATAATTTCAATTCTTTTTATCTCGAAAATGCCAAAACAGCAAATAAATTTGTGCGAACAGAGTTTTTTCCAAAGGCAAAGATTCATTGCTCTGAATGCAGGAAAAGCGGATTTCCGTTCAATGTTCACTCGTTTATACGAGAAACAAAAACCGCATATTCAGACTGCCAATATCTGAGCGCTGTAACGGACACATATCTTTTTAATGGAGGCATACATGGAATACACACAAAATTTGCAAAAACATGGGATCTTCAAACGGGCACAAGCACGCCTTTAAGAGCATTTTTCCGTAAAGGGTTCAATTACCGAAAGTACATAATATCTTCCGTGATCCGTCAAATCGAGCAGATAAAAAATGAAAAGAAAGATATTTTTTACCCGAACGCGCAATATCTTGCCGCAAAGAATTTTTCTGCAGCCGGCTGGTATGTTTCGGGAATAAATGAAATAACATTTTTTTACCCGGAATATGTAATAGCATCACATACAGCAGGAATAATAGAATTCAAAATACCGATGTTAAAATAATTTATTTATTGTCGGTAAAGATCTTTGCGGAAAAATGTTTAAGAAATACAGATGCAACAGTAGCAATAATCAAAACAACTGCCCACATAACCGTAACAAGAGACCAGTCGCTGCCATTTGCAAGAAAACTGGTAAGAGGACTGGAGAAAGCCGCACCAACATATATAGCACAGTCGATAAGTCCTGCAACAGTTGCGACACAATTCCATCTTTCAAAGTTAAGCGGAATAAAAGCGGTAAATACAGGGTTAACCGCAAACATAAGACCGCTCATTGCAATGGTGAGACCAACCAATACAGCCACATGAATATTACAGAATATTGCTGCTATCGTCGAAACAATAAAAGAAATAAAAAGGAGAACAAAGACTGTAAAATAATAATTGGCTTTTCCCTTTGACATGATGAATTTCATAAGCATAATGCCAATAAAATTAACTATAGGAACAACAATTAGTACACCTAATGTAGAGGAAAGAGAGAAAGAACCGAGTGAATCCATCATAGTTGGAAGCCAGGTATTAATACTTTCCTTGATAATACCGTGAAAAATACTTACAAGAATTATAAGTGTAATCGTAATCGGGAAGAATCTTACACGGAACAAAGAAGAGATTTTGGTCGGAACACCATTTTCTGCAACCAATTGTCTCTCCCCTTCTCTTTTATATAAGGTAAGCCAAACAAAGACGAATACGGTAGTCAAAATTGCAGGAATGATAAATACAAAACGCCAATCGAGAAACGTTTTGATTATCGTTGAAGCACTCCATGAAATAGAATATCCAAAAACAAGTGTAAACGACATTGCAAATGTCATTTTGCGAAGACGTTCTCCCTCGAAGTTAAGAACTATAGTTTTCATAACAGGAGCCCAAAGCATAGACTGAAAAACACCGTTCAATGCCCAAAGGAAGATCATTACCGTAAGAGATGTGCTAAAAGCAAAAATTATATTTATAACTATAGATGCAGATAGGCCTGTAGCAATCATATACTTAGGAGAAATACGGTCACCGAGCCAACCTGAAATCAGTTGTCCGAGAGCATACGTCCAAAAGAAAGCGCCCGGAATATTACCGACTGCAGAGGTATCGGTATAGCCAAGATATTCTGTTATATCGGGAAGCGCTATTGAAAGATTAACTCTAATAAGATAGGCAAAAAGATATGCTCCAAAGCAAAGAGCACATACGAGCCTTTGTCTCGGAGAAAATTTCAACTGTTCGGTGGATAATTCCATTTTACACACTTAACCTCGTATTTTATCATACAATTTCAGATACGGAATAAATATCATCATAAACCCAGCTTGCTCCTGCCTGCCAAAGATCTTCCGCAGGAAAAGATGTTGTTACAGCCACAACCTTCATACCGGCGGCAACCCCTGCTTTTGTTCCGGAAATAGCATCTTCAACAACAATACAATCCGAAGGATCGATATTTATAGCCGCAGCGGCTTTGAGATAAATATCGGGGAACGGTTTTTTTCGTTCAACATCACTGCCCGTAATAATAGCAGCGAAATCATCCTCGGAAGCACCGGCCGCTTTAACATTTGCCTTAACTTTAATGAGATCTGAAGCCGATGCGATCGCAAGAGTGTATCCCTTTTCTTTAAGAAGATTTATAAGAGGAACAACACCTGGGAAATTTTGAATATGAGTATCGATAATATCAAGATATATCTCATATGCCTCGGCTTTCATTTTCGGGTCATATTCGAGTCCGTATTTTCTTGCAACACCGCCGATAAACAGATCGTCGCCCATACCTGTAAATTCTTTAAAATCAGTCTCTTTCGCCGTTACACCGTATTTTTCAAGAACACGTAACGCAGCTTCTATAATAACGGGTTCGGAATTAACAAGAACCCCATCCATATCAAAAATAACAGCTTTCACCTAAAACATCTCCATATCAATGTACTGCAATAAAATCATTTGAATTATAACATAAATCATTTT
>CAJGDF010000099.1 GCA_904502105.1 uncultured Clostridia bacterium | reverse complement strand
TTGCATAATTCGGTAGGGGTTTATCCATGCATGAAGCTCTATGCCTTTTGAGTGTGCGGCTGTGATGAAATATTCAAGACAGTCGAGGGGGAGGGGATCTCCCTGTTTTGCAACAACGCAATCTGAAGAGGGGAATATCTTTGAGTTGTATATCGCATCGCTCTTCGGACGTACCTGAAGGAATATCGCATTGAAGCCCCAATCCTTTGCATTGTTTACGATCGTGTCGATCTCCGCTCTGAGCTGATCCGCTGAAAGACCTGATTTTGACGGGAAATCTATATTTGAAACCGTTGCGACCCAGATACCTTTGAGTCCGTCGGATGCCGCACCGATCGTTATTTCCGAAGATTGGTCGTTATCGGGAATAATGGGCTGCGGAGTTTCTTTGCTTTCAACAGTTGCTGTGAATGTCGCGGTGTAATTGCCGTCCTGTGTTTTAACCGTTATTACTGCGTTGCCTGCCGCAAGCGCCGTAACCTTACCGTTACTGTCAACCGAAACGATATACGGTGCCGACGATTCAAACGTTACGTTTTTGTTTGCCGCAGTTGACGGTAAAACGTTCCACGAAAGAGTTAACGAGTCTCCGATCTGTGCAAAGGTATATTTTTCGGGAGAGAGGGTAACCCCTGTGACTGCAACGTTCTGCGGAATATCAACAGTGACGTTGAATTCGCCGCTGACACCGCCGTTTATTGCGGTAACGAGTATTTTTGCGGTACCGTTTGCCACGGAGGTTATCTTGCCGTTTTCGTCAACAGTTGCAACGTTCGGATTTGTTGAACTGAAAATAACGCTTTTATTTGTTGCATTTTTCGGTAAGATCGAGTATTTTACAGTATAGGTCTTGCCTTTTTCGTCGAATGTTACAGAACTTTCTTCGAGGCTTACCTGTTCGACGGGAATGTCAACATCAACCGTTATTTTACAAATAGCTTGTTTCTTTCGGTTGTCCGTAACAGCGTAGATCGTTGCAGTACCGTTTGATTTGGGCGTTACAATACCGGTTGAGCCGTCAACGGTTGCTACCGATCTGTCGGAGCTTGACCATGTGAGGCCTCGCTCGGTAGTGTCCTCAGGCTCCCAAACGGGGGTGAGGACTATGTTTTCATCAAAGGTTGTAAATGTGTACTCTGAAATATCGAAGTTTACGTCCTGCATCGGTACGTTTGTGTCAACGTTAACAGTCACAGCGCAGGAAGCATGAAAATCACCGTGGATAGTTCTTGCGGTAATGACAGTCGTTCCGTTCGCAACAGAAACAACAAGACCGTTGCTGTCAACAGTTGCAATAGACGGATTCGATGATGACCATAAAACATCGGGTTCGGTTGCATCGGACGGGGATACGTTGCATACGAGCTGCAATGTCTCTCCGAATGCAAGAAATTCGTGTGTTTGTTGTGTTATTTGTATGCCTGTAACTTCAACGTAGGTTTTAACTGCTATTTTACAGGTCGCAAGTGCCGTTCCGTCTTCAGATCTTGCATATATAAATGCTTCACCGTCATTTACTGCGGTTACAAGCCCGTACTGGGTAACCGCCGCAACCTTGTCGTTTGACGATGACCACAGAAGCTTGCGGTTCGTTGCATCGTCAGGCTTTATTACGGCTGCGAGCTGGTAGGTCTGACCGAGTTCTGAAAATGTGTGTTCTGTTTGCAGAAATTCGACAGCCGAAACCGCTACGGTCTGCTCAAAAAGATCGCAGGCGGTAAATGAAAATAACAGAAATAGCACAGTCAAAAAAAGCAGGGTTAGACTTTTTTTGTTCATTTTAATTCTCCGTTTAATAAAATTGAGGGATCATTTTCTCTCGCGAACGAGAATTATGGGTGTACACTGGTCGTCCTGACCCGCAGGGTTGTCTCTCATTATATCTTCAAGAGTTTTTGTGTCAATGTCAAGAGCATCGCATTTGCCGAGAAGCTTAACTGAAATGTCGCAAGCGTCAACGATCATACATTTGATGCCGAGCTTTTCGTAGATCTCATTGCATACGCCTGACGGATTAACGGGGTTGAGAATACCGTAGTTTACGTATTCCTTGTAGGAAATATCATAGTCGATAAGACCGTCGATACCGTCAACCTCATGGCCGCATACCTGATAAAATACGCCTTTTATGCCGAAAAGCTTTGTTACGGCAGCACATGCGGTTGCAAAAAGAACTCTCGGAAGGCCGCAAAGCATGATTATAAGCTGCATCTTGTGCGGAGTTCCGGCACCGGGACCTGCAGGTGTTACATGAACGAATTTACAGAGAAGCTTTGCCCAGAAACCGGGATGAATATCTTTTCTGTAAACGATTCTTTTCTGACAAAGAGCGATTATCTTTTCGCTTATGGAGATAAAGTCGCCTTCCTTGACGTGGGGAAGTGCGTATTCTTTAACAACATCGATATAATCGTCACCGATGTTGACAAAGCGTGTTTTTATTGCATAACGCTCAAATTCTCTGTCTCCGACTTTTCTTAAAACGTTTTTGTTTTCGTTTGTTCGAAGTTCAGTGTTGTTATTGTTGAATTCGGGATTTTCTGACATGTTAAACGATCCTTTCGGATAATTTTTCTCCGCCGAGGAGATGGAAGTGGATATGTTTTACGGACTGCGCACCGTCTTCACCGCAGTTGTTGATGATTCTGTAACCGTTATCGAGACCGAGCTGCTTTGCGGTCTTTGCGATAGCAACAAAAATATCTGCTATTATTGCGGAATTTTCTTCGGTGATGTCATCTGCGCAGGAAAGGATATGATCCTTGGGTATAAAGACAATGTGAACGGGAGCCTGCGGCGCAATATCTTTGAATGCGAGAATTTTATCGTCCTCGTAAACTTTTGTTGAGGGGATCTCGCCTGCCGCGATCTTACAGAAAATGCAATCTTCTTTTCTCATTTTAACGTTCCTTTCATCTTTTATTATTTCATTATTTTCGGATATATACGTTTGAATTAAAAAAGGGCAAAAACAGACCGTATTTAATTATGGCGGAATCCTGTTTTTGCCCGGATGTTAGATTATTATTTTAAGGATGCAGCCGCTTCGGAAAGAGCCTGTTCGATCTTGGAAGCGTCTTTACCGCCTGCAGTTGCGCTGTCGGGTCTGCCGCCGCCGCCACCACCGCAGATGAGAGCAGCTTTCTTAACGATGTTGCCTGCGTGCGCGCCGTTTTTAACAGCTGCTTTGCCGCATGCGCATGCAAAACCTACTTTGCCTGTCTCTTTATCGTTGCAAGCAAGTAATACGACCGCATTTTCGTCTTTGTCCTTTACCTTATCGCACATCTCACGGAGAACTTCTGTTTTCGCATCGAGAATGCCTGTAACGATGGTAAATTTGTCGGTCTTTTCTGCTTTTGCAAGGATCTCGTCGAGAGCGCCGAGAGCGATCTTGGAGTTGAGCTCTGCGATCTGTTTTTCAGCAGCTTTAAGTTCTGCAACATTCTGTTCGGCTTTAACTGCGATATCGTTTACGTTGCATTTGAACGCCTGAGCGGTCTTTGAGATAACAGCGTTCTTTTCATCGATATAATCGAGAACGTTAACGCCGGTGATAGCTTCAATTCTTCTTACACCTGCAGAAATACCGGTTTCGGAAAGGATCTTGAAGCAGCCGAGCATACCTGTGTTTTTAACGTGAGTACCGCCGCAAAGCTCGGTGGAAACCTTACCCATCTTAACAACACGAACTGTTTCGCCGTATTTTTCGCCGAAAAGTGCGAGTGCACCGGTCTTTTTAGCGTCTTCGATAGACATTTCCTTCATGGAAACGGAAACAGCGGAGAAGATGTTTTTGTTAACGATCTTTTCAACCATATCGATCTGCTCTGCGGTCATTGCTTCGAAATGAGAGAAGTCGAAACGTGCTCTGTTAGCGTCAACGTAAGAGCCTGCCTGTGCAACGTGGTTGCCGAGAACTTCTCTGAGCGCGGACTGGAGAAGGTGAACAGAGCTGTGGTTTCTCATGATGTTTTCTCTGTTTTCTTTGTCTACGGTTGCTTTAACAACGTCGGAAACAGCGATCTTGCCGCTTTCAACAGTACCGTAATGAACGAAAATACCGTTTACACGTTTAACATCGTTGATCTTAACAACGGTCTTGCCCTTGGTGACAGTACCTTTATCGCCAACCTGACCGCCGCTTTCGCCGTAGAAGGGAGTTTTGTTGAGAACGATCTGAACATCAGCACCTGTGAATGCTTCGGAAACTCTTTCGTTGTTGATAACAAGAGCGAGGATCTCAGCGTTTTCTTTAAGAGAGGTGTAGCCTGTGAATTCAGTCTTTGCAATGCCTTCAAGAGTTTCGTCACCCTTCCAAGCGGTGTCGTTGCCTCTTGCTGCTCTTGCTTTTTCTTTCTGCTCTTTCATGAGCGCATTGTAGCCGTCTTCGTCAACGGTCATGCCT
This sequence comes from uncultured Clostridia bacterium, assembly GCA_904502105.1. GTDB lineage: Bacteria > Bacillota > Clostridia > Oscillospirales > UBA644 > HGM12619. Next base: position 2,189 of record CAJGDF010000099.1, on the reverse strand, counting down.
TTTTCTTCGAGGATCTCAAGGGTGAGGTCGAGGGGGAAGCCAAAAGTGTCATAAAGCTTGAATGCATCTTCGCCGGAAAGAACGGTCTTGCCTTCAGCGGAAAGCTTGTCTATGATATCGGAAAGAAGGTTGAGACCTCTGTCGATAGTCTGATTGAAGGAGTTTTCTTCGTTTTCGATAACCTTCTTGATGTAGTCAGCCTTTTCAATGAGATCGGGGTATGCGTTGCCGCTTTCACGGATAACAACGTCAACGAGTTCACAGAGGAAGTGGCTGTCTTTGATGCCGAGGAGCTTGCCGTGACGAGCAGCTCTTCTGAGAAGTCTGCGGAGAACGTAGCCTCTGCCTTCGTTTGAGGGAAGAACGCCGTCGCAAACCATGAATGTGGTGCTTCTGATATGGTCGGTAACAACTCTCAGGGAAACGTCGGTTTCGGTGGAGTCACCGTATTTTTTTGCGGACATCTCAGAGAGACGTGCAGTGATATTTTTGATAGTGTCAACATCGAAAAGTGAGTCAACACCCTGCATGATGCATGCAAGACGTTCAAGACCCATACCGGTGTCGATGTTTTTCTTTTCGAGCTGAGTGTAGTTGCCGTTGCCGTCGTTATCAAACTGAGTGAAAACGAGGTTCCAGAATTCTACAAATCTGTCGCAGTCGCAGCCAACCTTACAGTCGGGCTTGCCGCAGCCCTTTTCGGGGCCTCTGTCGAAATAAATTTCGCTGCAGGGACCGCAGGGACCGGAACCGTGTTCCCAGAAGTTATCTTCTTTGCCGAGACGTGATACGTGAGACGGATCAACTCCGATCTCTTTTGTCCAGATGTCGTATGCTTCATCGTCATCCTGATAAACGGTAACGTAAAGACTGTCGATGGGAAGCTCCATAACCTTTGTTACAAATTCCCAAGCCCATGCGGTTGCTTCATGCTTGAAATAATCGCCGAAAGAGAAGTTGCCGAGCATTTCAAAGAAGGTACCGTGACGGGATGTTTTGCCAACACGTTCAATGTCAGGTGTTCTGATGCATTTCTGGCAGGTTGTAACACGATTTCTCGGAGGCTTCTGCTGACCTGTAAAGTAAGGTTTGAGCGGAGTCATACCTGCATTTATGAGAAGAATACTTTTATCGTTCTGGGGCACGAGAGGGAATGATTCCATTCTCAGATGTCCCTTGGATTCAAAAAAGCTGAGATACTTTTCACGTATCTCGTTAAGACCCATGAATTCCATATTAATTTCCCCTTAATATATTTTTTAGATATTGTTAACTGTTTTATATAATCCGCAAAAGCTTGTGGCTATGCGGTTTTTTATTGATTTAACTGCGTTTTCGGCTTCTTCTTCGCTGTCAAAAACAGCAAATACAGTAGGCCCGCTTCCCGTCATTTCAGCGGCTTTTGCTCCTGCAGATAAAAGCTCTTTTTTTAACATTGTTATGCTTTTTGCTTTCTTTTCGGATACAGGTGCCAGCATATTTGAGATGAACGGATATCTGTTTTTCTCTGAAAGAAAGTCTTCCGTTGAAGGCTTCGGAAAAAGTGAGGCGTCGTTATCGAAAAGCTCGTCAAAATCCTTATAGACAGCACCGCTCAAAAGGGCTTCCGTCGGTTTTGCAAGCACGATAATGTGCTCGCTGACGTTTTTAACGGGAGTCAGATCTTCGCCGATCCCTTCCGCTTTCATGCAGCCGCCTTCTATAAAGAATGGTACGTCTGCCCCGAGTCTTACAGCTATATGGCGAAGCTTTTCACTGTCGGCATTTATTTTGAGCATCTTGTTTAATGCTTTTAACGTTTCCGCACAGTCCGAGCTTCCGCCGCCGAGCCCTGCCGCTATAGGTATGTTCTTTTCTATATTAATAATGACTGTTTTTCCGCAAATACCGAATTCTTCAAAAAACAGAATGCAGGCTTTATGACAAAGGTTTTTACAGTCTGTCGGAAGAGTTTCGTCATTTGATGTTATAACAATGACATTTTCTCCGTCGTCTCTGTCTTCAATTTTGAATGACAGAACATCGTGAAGTGAAACTGTCTGCATAATGGACGATATTTCGTGGTAACCGTCTGCCCGTCTGTTTAAAACATCAAGTGTCAGATTTATTTTGGCATATGCGTTTACTGTCATTATGTTCCTTGGCTTTCGTAACAAAAGCACACCTTTCTTTCGGAATTGCGACTGTTT
>CAJGDF010000098.1 GCA_904502105.1 uncultured Clostridia bacterium | reverse complement strand
TGCCAGACGAATTGTAATTTCTGTTGCCGCTATTGTTTATTATAACAGGTCCACTCATTCTTGGAGTTCCCCAATAACCGCCATAGCCATTATATCCATAACCACCGGATGTTCTGTTTCTGCTATTTCCGGAGTTGTAAGATCGACCAGAGCTTGAACGGCTTGAATATCCGCCGCCACCAAAACTACCACCTCTGCTGCCACCAAAACTACCGCCACGGCTACCTCCGGAGCTTCCTCCGCTTCGGCCACCGCCACCTCTTCCACCGGCTCTACCCATAGAGTCTACCTCCATAAAATAAAGATAAATCAAAGAAAGCAGCCTTAATTCAAGGCTGCATCCTTTTGCTGCTTCAACTGTTGCATTGATATGCTTTCTTACAGCATCTTCGTCAAGCTCACTGCCTACACCTATAAGATTTGGACTCGGTTTTCTTAAATACATAATTTCTTTACCGCAGAGCTGTTCGCCCATGTATTTTTCATTGCACCAGGGTGATATTGATACTTTTGAAAGATTTGGAAGCTTTGAAACAGAATCTTCCCAAATTGAGTCAACAGCTTCACAGCATCCGTAGGAAAGCAGGCCAAATGTTTCTGCGATTTTTTTGTAATACGGAAAAATAAATTCGTGAAACATAGCAGGAGAGATACCTTGTGTTTCCTGTGAATCCAAAAATCCCCAAACATCTTTTGATGTATATTTTTCAAGATCTGAAGACAATTTATTTGTAAAAGCATATGTTCCCTGTGCAACACCTTCGAATGATGTTGTAGATCTCAAAACACCTGATTCACTCAGTTTTTTGTTGAGTTCTATGTAATCATTTGTCAGCATATCCATCATTTTATGGAACAGATCCGGGTAATCGTACATTGCCGTAAACATATCTTCCATATCCATTATGTGGACGATTGCCTGCGTCGGACATGCATAAAGTGCACCGCCGGTTCGTTTAGCCGGAAGAATGTCCCCGAAAATTTCATTCCATTCATTTATTGCATTTTCAGTATGCTCGGGATTACCTATATGTATAGGGGATTTTTTTAACTTGTGGAAGTCTTCCTCGAGATCCACTATTTGAGATATGAAGTGATGACCGAGTCGGTCTCCGTCTTTGTTTTCTGCGCGTACTGTTTCAACAGGAAGATCGAAAGGTGTAATACCTCCGCCGCATGAAAATCCGACATACGGAGCGACAACCGTGTCGTCTTCAAAGAGCTCATGATTTACTAATCTGCCAAGGAATCCCCATTCAAGATTTCTTCCCTGTTCAGATTCACATTCCATAAGTTGAGGGATAATATCGTTTGCGAATGTCCAAAGTTCAATGAGAACCATCGGACGTGTATTCTTTTCAAATCGTCCGTGAGCTTCCCATTCTTTGACCAGAGTTTTCATCTTTTCCGATGATGCGATCTTGGCTTGTTTCTCAGCAAGATTCAAAAGGCGTTTTTTGTCTTTTTCCGGTAATACAATTGGCATTATGAGCACCTCTTTCGAGTTTATGATATGAAGATATATTTTTCGGTTAATGTTTATTTAAGTAAAGTATAGCATAATTTGAAATAAAAATCAATACTGTTATCTTCTTTTGCATCATATTTTCTTATCTTTAAATATAAAAATGTAGGGGAGGGTTCTTATGAGAATTTTTTTTCGACTTTCTGTCTGTGCTGTGTTGATTGGTTTTCTTAGTGCTGTATATTCTGTTCTTTTTAACGGTACTATTGATTTTTCAGATTCTGTACTTTTTAATATTTCAATTGTTCAGAGGATCTTTTTTCTTTCGATACCTCTTTTAACAGTTTTCTTTTGCGGACTTTGTGCTTTTGGATGGCTCGTTGTTTTACCGATTTTGTTTTACAAATCATATTCTTTATCTTTAGTTGTTGTTTCAGCCGTTCTTGGTAATATAGAAGAAGCGACGGCTATATTGCCATCGCTTCTTGTTTCTTTTTTATTTGAGATCGGTTCTTTGTTGTTTTTTACGCCTGTTGCGGCAGAATTTTCGTTGTCTATTATTAAATCATCCGATATTAGTTTCGGTCGAAGATTTTTCGAATATATCCTATTTTTAATAGTTTCAATATCTTTTGTTTGTCTTTCGATATTAGTTAAAATAATGATTTAGCAATTAATTTAATTTTGAGGTTTTACATACTGCACAACGGGTGCTGAACCGTCTGTGAGAACACCGAATGTATATCCTTTTTCCATCAGGCCTTCAATGATCTCGGGAAGTGCTGCAACTGTAGTTCCTTTTGTGTTTGTATCATGCATAAGAATTACAGCTTTATTCATTGTTGCTCTTGAAAGAACATTTTTAACAATAGTATCTTTTGATGCACCTTTTGAGCTTGCAGCGTCTCCGCTGTCAACGTTCCAGTCATAATACTCCATACCCATATCTGCAAGGGCACTTATTGCCGGTTGTATTATATTGGTATTATAGTTTTTATGAACAGTGTTGCTTGAACCTCCGGGAAATCTGAAGATAGTAGGGGTGTATCCTGTTAATTCTTCTATCTTATCGTTAAGCCTTGTGATTTCCGACTTGAAACCATCAAGTGTTGAATAAACATCTTTATATTCGTGAGAATACGTATGGTTGCCTATTGCATGGCCATCGTTTACCATTCTCTTATATTTTTCTTTGTAATCTGTAATACCGGGTCTCCAGTTGGGGAAAAATGTGGCTTTAACGTTGTATCTTGCAAGAATATCAAGAATTTCATTCGTATATTTAGATACGCCGTCGTCAAAAGTAAGATAAGCGATCTTTGTGGTTTCTGTTGAAGTTGAGGTGCTGCTTTCTGTAATGGTGTCATCACCTTCATCGGAGCCGCCTTCTTCTGGAACAGTGGCACCGAGATTTTCAATTGTTTCTCTTAAAGCTTTGTTTTCGTTTTTCAGAGTAGTGATCGTTGAATTTAACGATGTGATCTGACTGTTTAATGATTTGTTTTTGCTTGTAAGTGAACTGTTTGAATCCTGTGCCTTATCCAATTTTGAAGAAACAGAGTCTAAATCGGCTTTTAATGTGTCATTTTCTGAATTCAACTGTGTAAGCTGAGTCTGAAGATCGGAAACAGTCGCCTGAAAAGCTGCTGTGTCGGAGTTCAGTTTTTCATACTTATCGGTCAATTCATTGTTTGCTGACGATAGTTTAGAAACCTGGGTTTCCAAAGATAATCGTTCATTTGTTGCCGCATTTAATTCTGTGCGAAGTTCGTTTATTTGTTTTTCAAGTCTTTCTGTGTCTGCATTTGCAGATATTGCGGAATATACCGCAAAACCTGCAGTTACAATGAAAAGTATGGCAAACACAGCAGTTAATGCTTTGAATATTTTGAGTTTCTTTTTTGTTTTACTTTTTTTGGGTCGAGAAATATCTTCCATAAGTTATATTCTCCGTATTAATATGCTTTGCCCCACATTACCATGTGCTTAGCGGGACGTCCGCATATAGGACAAACATCGCCGATGTTTTCCTGTTCAAAGGGAATGCATCGAGAACCGACGCCGTAAGTGTCTTTAACAGCCTTTTCACAAGCTTCGTCTCCACACCACATCATTTTGATAAAGCCGTTCTTTGTGCTTGTAACTTCTTTGAGTTCATCTGTATTATGAACAGCGTATGTCATTTCATCCCTGCGAGCTTTTGCCTTTTCAAAAAGACCTTTTTGTACATCGTCGAGAAGTGCAGTGATGCTTTCAGCAAGATTTTCGATGGGGAGAGTCTGTTTTTCACCGTTATCGCGGCGTGCAACAACTACAACACCGTTTTCCATATCTCTCGGACCGATTTCAATTCTTACGGGAACACCCTTCATTTCGTATTCGGAGTATTTCCATCCGGGAGAGTTGTCACTGTCGTCGAGTTTGACTCTTATGCCGGCTTTTTTAAGTTCTTCATAAATTTCATTTGCTTTATCGAGAACACCGGGCTTGTGCATTGCAACGGGGATGATAACCGCCTGTGTCGGAGCGATTCTCGGAGGAAGAACAAGGCCGCTGTCGTCACCGTGTACCATTATAATAGCACCGATAAGTCTTGTTGTAACACCCCAAGAGGTCTGGAATACGTACTGGAGTTTGTTGTTTTTGTCTGCATACTGGATTCCGAACGCTTTTGCAAAGCCGTCTCCGAAATAGTGGGATGTTCCGGCCTGTAAACATACACCGTCATGCATGAGTGCTTCGATTGCATATGTTGCTTCAGCACCTGCGAATTTATCGCTTTCGGTCTTACGGCCCTTAACTACGGGCATTGCAAGATAGTTTTCACAGAAATCTGCATAAACATCAAGCATGCGTTCTGTTTCTGCGATAGCTTCTTCCGCTGTAGCATGAGCTGTGTGACCTTCCTGCCAAAGGAATTCTCTGGAACGGAGGAAGGGACGGGTAGTCTTTTCCCAACGTACAACAGAACACCACTGGTTGCAAAGTTTGGGGAGATCTCTATGAGACTGAATGGTGTGAGCGTAATATTCACAGAAAAGAGTTTCGGATGTGGGTCTTACACAAAGCTTTTCTGCAAGGGGTTCGTTACCGCCCATTGTTACCCATGCAACTTCGGGTGCAAATCCTTCAACATGGTCTTTTTCCTTCTGAAGAAGACTCTCGGGGATAAACATAGGCATATATACGTTGGTATGTCCTGTTTCTTTAAACATTCCATCAAGAGTTTTCTGGATGTTTTCCCAAATTGCGTAGCTGTAAGGCTGAAGAATAATACAGCCTTTTACTGAGGAATAATCGATGAGATTTGCTTTGGTTACAATGTCAGTATACCATTTTGCAAAATCTTCATCCATAGAAGTAATTTCTTTGACGAGTTTTTCTGCCATTTTTTCATATCCTTTATAAATAATAAATTGTTTGTTTTGTAGTATTATACACCAGAAAAATCGAATTGTCAACAACTGTAACAAAAAATGTTTGTAAACTTGTCGTAATTTTGAATAAAATTTTTGTTGCAATCCGAGAAAATATTTGGTATAATTAAAGCCGTAAAAAAAATAACCTAATTTGGAGGTTAAAAAATGAAGAAATCACTTAAGCGTTTGCTTCAGTGCGTATCGATCGTTCTTCTTCTTTCGCTCGTTGTAGCGTGCGGTAAGAGCGTAACGATCTTTACCGAAAACGGCGAGTGGAAAAACGACACGGTGTCGAGAAACAAACTTAATCCCAGCACCACTCTTATTTCCTATGCCGATGCTGAAAGCGCAGCAAAAGCGGACATCAAATCGTCTCCGTATTATCTCTCCCTTAACGGTACATGGGATTTTACATTCACCAATAACGATGCGTATGTTCCCGCTGATTTTATGAAGCCCGAATTCGTTTATCCCGATCCCAATGCTGAAGTTCTTACTTCCAGTAACACCCAGATCCTTTACTGGGATACTATCGAAGTTCCTTCCAACTGGGAACTCTCCGGTTACGGCTCTCCCATCTATACTGATTCTAAGTATGCTTGGGGTACTTCTCTTAAACCGACTAATGTTCCCGAAACGAACAACGAGATCGGTTTGTACAGAACAACCGTAACAATCCCCGAAAATTGGGATGGTCGCGATGTATTCATTACATTTGAAGGCGTTTCCTCTGCTTGCTATGTTTACGTTAACGGTTACATGGTAGGTTACGGTGAAGACGCATTCACCAACAAGAGCTTCTGGATCACTCAGTATCTCCAGGAAGGTGAAAACACTATTGCTGTAAAAGCATATAAATATGTTTACTCTTCTTGGCTCGAAGCTCACGACTCCGTTAAACTCGGTGGTATCTTCGGAGATGTTTATCTCTATTCTACTCCCGAAGTTTACATCCGTGACGTTGCTATTGACTCCGGTCTTGACGATGAATTCGAAAACGCTCTTATGCAGATCGAAGTTGAGATCGCAACCTTCAAAGCAGCTCCCACAGGTTATACCCTCGATATCGCTATTTATGATGACGAAGGTAACGTATATGTTTCCAACCGTCAGCTCGGCTCCGAAATCCAGTTCGGTGTAAATAAAGTAGGTAACTCCTTTGTTTCCAACTGCGGTGGCCGTCTCCCTGTTTCCGCTCCTGAAAAATGGACTGCTGAAACTCCCAACCTTTACACTGCGGTATTTACTCTTAAAAATGCTGAGGGTGAAGTTGTTGACGTTGTAAGCACTCAGTACGGTTATATTACTACCGGCTTCAATTTTGATGATGACGGTAATCAGACATTTACTGTAAACGGTCAGCCCATAACTCTTTATGGTGTTGTTTACAATGAATTCAGTGCTGAAACCGGTAACTCTGTTCCTTATGAAGTTAAAGAACAGGACGTTCTCAGAATGAAGGCTATGAACATCAATGCTGTTCGTTCTCCCGGTATCCCGTTCTCCAACGACTTTATTTCTCTTTGTAACAAATACGGTCTCTATATCGTTTCTGATATGAACCTTCAGTCCACTCCTTACTCCAATTCCGGCGAATCCACCATTCCCGGTAACCAGTCTATCTGGCAGAGTGCTCTTGTTGACCGTCTTGTTAACGTTATCGAAAGAGATAAAAACAATCCCAGCGTTATTATGTGGGCTCTCGGTAATGAAAGCGGTTCCGGTTCTAACTTCAAGAACCTCCGTGACTTCCTCCAGGGCGAAGATGACCGTATGATTCTTTATGACGGTGATTCTTCTTACAGTGATATCGTTGTTGCTATCG
>CAJGDF010000097.1 GCA_904502105.1 uncultured Clostridia bacterium | reverse complement strand
TAGTTTCAGCAACACTCTTTAAGGGGTCACCTGCACCTGTTACTCTCATAGCACCGTAAACATAGCTTCTGCCTGATAAGGGGTCTCTGATAGCACCGCCGATACATGTTGCTGCACCGCCGAAGGGCTCTATTTCTGTGGGATGGTTGTGAGTTTCGTTTTTGAACAGGAGAAGCCAGGGCTCTTTTTTGCCGTCAACTTCTACTTCGATTTTAACGGTACAAGCGTTGATTTCTTCGCTTTCGTCAAGCTTATCAAGATAGCCGTTAGCCTTAAGATATTTGCCTGCAAGAGTACCGATATCCATAAGACAGATGGGCTTTGTTCTGCCGAGTTCTTTTCTTGTATCGATATAGTCGTCATAAGCTCTCTGAAGAAGCTCATCCTCAAACTTAACGCTGTCAACAGTGGTAAGGAAGGTAGTGTGACGGCAGTGGTCGGACCAATATGTGTCGATCATTCTGATCTCGGTGATGGTAGGATCACGGTGCTCGGTGTTTTTGAAGTAATCCTGAAGGAATGTAACGTCGTCGAGGTCCATTGCAAGACCGAAGCCGCGAAGGAATTTTTCGAGAGCGTCGCGGTCGAGAGATGTAAAGCCGTCAAGAGTTTCAACCTCTGTGGGAACAGCGTACTCTGCGATGAGAGTTTCGGGCTTTTCAAAAGCTGCTTCGCGTGCTTCCACGGGGTTTATAAGATAATTTTTGATCTTTGCGAAATCGTCGTCGGAGATGTTGCCGTAAACAGCGTATACCTTGCTGCTTCTTACTGTGGGACGCTCCTTACCTGTAAGGAGAGAGAAGCACTGAGAGCAGGAATCTGCGCGGGCATCAAACTGACCGGGAAGATATTCGGTTACGAATACCTTTGTTCCCTTTTCAAATTCGGGAAGCTCGTCATAAATATCATCGACATTGGGCTCGGAGAAGATAAGAGTTTTTGCTCTTTCAAAATCTTCTGCGGATACGCCTTCAACATCGTATCTGTTAAAGAAACGAACCTTATCGACATCGATGCCGAGGGTTCTGCGAAGGTCGGAAGCTACGGATTTAGCTTCAACTGCATATGCATTCTTTTTTTCCGAATAAATTCTGTAAACCATAATAACCCCACATTCACATTATATATTATTTTTAGATAGAGTTTTCCATAATAATTTATTATACAGATTATTATAACACATTTTATCTGTTTTTTCAATAGGTAAGTGAAAAAGTTTACAATAAAATTGAGAGCAGATAAAGGCTTTGACCGATATCTGCTCCGAAATATAATTTACAGCTTATAACTTATCACTTATAACTTCTCCCACCGCTTTATCTCCCAGCGCCTGTGTGACCTTTACGGTATAGATAAGATTGCGGATATCGAAGCCGCAGGGTGCGGAGATCTCGGCATATTCGGGTGAATGACCGGTGTAGACGCCGTCCTTTTCCGTTTCGAAAAGCACGGAGATCTCTTTGCCGACGAGGCGTTTGTAAAAATCCTCTTCACTGCCTCTGCAGGCATTTATCATGCGGCGGCAGCGTTCTTCTTTAACATCCTTCGGAAGCTTTCCGTCCATCTGCGAAGCGCGGGTGCCTCTTCGTTCGGAGTAGGGGAAGACGTGGACCTTTTCAAACTTCATTTTAACCGCAAAATCCATCGATTCAAGAAAATCCTCCTCGGTCTCGCCCGGAAAACCCGTGATGATGTCGGTCGTTACGGCACAGTCGGGGAATGTTTTTCTCAAGAGAGCAACGGCGGCGGCAAATTCGTCGGGGGTGTAGTGTCTGTTCATTGCCTTTAACGTTTTTTCGCATCCGCTCTGAAGCGAAAGGTGAAAATGATGACAGAGATTTTTAACGCCCTTCATTCGTTCAACGTTCTTTTCGGTTATGAAAACAGGCTCAAAGGAGCCGAGGCGGACACGTTCAAGCCCGTCTATTTTTCCGAGGCGTTCAAGCAGATCGCAAAGGTCGCAGTTTCCGAGATCCTTGCCGTAATTATCGAGATGAATACCCGCAAGAACGATCTCACTGCAGCCGCCCGCAACAAGGCTTTCGGCTTCGGCAACGGACTCGTCGAGATCGCGTGATCTTATTCTGCCTCTGGCGAAGGGAATGATGCAGTAGGAGCAGAAATTGTTGCAGCCGTCCTGAACCTTTAATGCGGCTCTTGTTGTTCCGATACGCTCCGAATTCATTTTTTCAAAGCATTTTTCTTTATCCATTTCGGGGATATTTATGATACGCTCATGAGTCTGCAAAAACTGCATAACATATTCGTAAATTTTTGTTTTATCCTTATTTCCGAGGACGATATCGGCTTCGGGGAGAAGCTTTGCAAAATCGGGCTCTGTCTGACTTGCGCAGCCGCAGACCGCAACTATCGAATCGGGGTTTTTACGTTTTGCGCGTCTTATCATCTGGCGAGATTTACGGACGCTTTCCTCGGTGACGGCGCAGGTGTTGATTATATAAACATCGGCTTTTTCGTTATCGGAAACGATAGAGGCGCCGTTTTCGATAAAGATACCGCTTACAGCGTTGCTTTCATACTGATTGACTTTACATCCGAGAGTGTGAACAGAGAATGTCATATATTTTCAAAAAGCTTCCTTTCATTTATTCAGGCAAAAAAACGTGAATATTTAAAGTGTTAAAACGGAAAAATTTTTCTGATTTAAAGTGATCAAAAACCTTGACTTATCATAAATAATCTGCTATACTTTAACCAAAATCCAAGGAGATTTTCTGTAACGATGAATTTCAGCTATGCTATCTTCGATCTTGACGGAACGCTGCTCGATTCAATGACTTACTGGCGAAACAATATCGCACTTTTTGCCGTTAAGGAAAAGGGCTACAGCGTTTCAAAGCAAACCGAAGAAAAAACGTACGGAATGTATGCAGACAAGGCGATGGCGCTTTTACGCTGTGAGCTTAACATAACCGAAGATATACCTTTTTCGTCCAATTACCGTGAAGCGGTCCTTCGTCCGACATATGAAAATATCATAGAGCCGAAGCCGCATGCCATTGAATTTCTCAGGCTGTTAAAAGCAAAAGGAATAAAAATGTGCCTTGCGACTGCGACAGACAGAGATCTTTTTATGCCGGCGGTAAAAAAGCACGGAATGGAAGAATTCTTTGAGTTTATGATAACGACATCCGAGGTCGGCAAGTCAAAGGCAAGCAGCGACATATACGATATTGCGCTTGAACGTCTTGGCGGAACGAAAGAAAACACGGTAGTTTTCGAGGATGCTCCGTACTGCATAAACACAGCATCGAAGGCGGGCTACAGAATTTTCGCCATTGACGACGACTATTCGAGATATGACCGCGAAAACACAGAAAAGCTCTGCGAGAGATACATCACCGACTATGGGATGTTCATAAAAGAAATCTTAAATTAACATAACCTAAAAGGAGACAAAAACCATGACAATTATGCTTGATTCTATCGACAAAGTAAAGGCTTTCGTAGCTAAGATCGCAATGTTCCCCTGCGATGTTGACCTTATATCGGGTCGTTACACCATCGACGCAAAGTCCATCATGGGTATTTTCAGCCTTGACCTTGCAAAGCCCATCAAACTCGTTATCAACGATCCTGCTTGCGAAAATCTCTTGGACCAGCTCAAGGAATTCGAATATATCGAAGAATAAGCTGTTTTTCTAATAATACCATACACAGCAAAAAAAGTCAACATTTGAAAAGGTTTTAATGTGATGAAAATATCAGATATAAAATACGAAAGACCGGATATTGACGCTCTGCGCGCAAAATGTGACGAGCTTTTCAAGAAATTTGACGAAGCTCAGAGTGCGGAGGAGCAGCTCGCGGTATACAACGAATATATTGCGATGAACGAGACGATCTCCACGCAGTCGTCCCTTGCATATATCCGTTTTACACTTGACACACGCGACGAATTTTACTCAAAAGAGATCGACTGGATGAACGAAACACGTCCCGTTCTTTCCGAAATGAGTCTTAATTTCCGCAAGAGAATGCTTGCCTCAAAGTTCCGTCCCGAGCTTGAAAAGGCGCTTTCTCCGATCGTTTTCAAGAATTACGAATTATCAATGAAGGCGTTCGACCCGATCATTGCCGAAGACTGTGTTGAAGAAGCAAAGCTTCAGACAGAATACAAAAAGCTTCTTTCCTCCGCGAAGATACCGTTTATGGACGGCGAATACAACATTCCCCAGCTCGGTAAATTCAAAGAAGGCCCCGACAGAGAGATCAGAAAGCAGGCTTTCTGCGCTCAGGGTCAGTGGATGAAAGACAATGCCGACAAATTCGACGATATTTTTGACCGCATGGTAAAGGTCCGCGACCGTATGGCGAAAAAGATGGGCTTCAAGAATTACGTTGAACTCGGCTACTACCGCATGAGAAGAAACTGCTATTCTCCCGAAGACATTGCCGCATTCCGTGAGCAGGTGCTCAACGATTGGGTGCCCTTTGTTGCGGAAATGAAGAAGAAGCAGGCGGCAGATCTCGGCATCGACAGAATTATGCTTTACGATGACGGCATCTGCTTAAAGAACGGCAACCCCACGCCTATCGGAACCCCCGAGGAGATATTTGAAAACGGCAGAAAGATGTACAAAGAAATGTCTCCGCTTACGGGCGAATTTATCGATTTCATGCTTGAACACGATCTTTTCGACGTTATTGCGCGCGAGGGCAAATCGGGCGGCGGCTACTGCACAGATCTTCCCGACTACAAAATGCCGTTTATTTTCGCTAACTTTAACGGAACATACGGCGATATCGACGTTCTTACCCACGAAGCAGGTCATGCGATCGCGGCTTACAAAGCGATGAACGGCGATCTTCCCGTTGAGCTTCAGGGCTACGGAATGGAAACTGCGGAAGTTCACTCCATGTCCATGGAATTTTTCGCATGGAAATGGATGGAGCTGTTCTTCGGTGAAAGAGCCGACGAATACCGTCATATGCATTTTCTTAACGCTCTCTCGTTTATTCCTTACGGAACTATGGTAGACTACTTCCAGCAGTGTGTTTACGAAAAGCCCGAAATGACACCGGCTGAACGTAAGGCGCTCTGGGTTGAGCTTGAAGGCAAATTCCGTCCGTACATGTCCTCCGAGGGCATCACATATATGGAAGAGGGCGGCCGTTGGCAGTATCAGAGCCATATTTACGAGCGTCCGTTCTATTATATCGACTACTGTCTTGCGCAGACTGTCGCTTTCGATTTCCTTATCGCAATGAAAAAAGATTACGACGATGCGTTCAAGCGTTACGATGAGTTTGTAACAAGCGCAGGCTCAAAATATTTTACCGACCTTGTTAAGGATGCGGGCTTCAAAACTCCGTTTGAACAGGGCGCACTCAAGGATATTATTGAGAATGTTAAATAAAAATCGGTGAAAAACATGAATCAGGAATTTATTGATAAATGTAAAGAAATAGGCATACACGAATGCGGAATTCTGCCGATCGAGCAGGTGCCGTTCGAGCATGAGGTCCGTGAGATGTGCGCCGCAAACAGATGCGGTCTTTACGGCAAGAAATGGTGCTGTCCTCCCGGCTGCGGAACAGAAGAGGAATGCAAGGAAAAATGCATGAAATACAAGAATGTTTTTGTATTTTCAACAAAGTACGACCTTGAGGATTCCTTCGATTTTGAGGGCATGACCGATGCTATGGCAAGACACCGCGACATTTCGAAAAAGGTGCGTAATCTTTTCAGAGAGATGTTTGGCGATGATTTTCTCGCACTCTCCTCCGAGGGCTGTGACAACTGCACTGAATGTACATACCCCGACGCTCCCTGCCGCTTCCCCGACGAGATGATGCCGTCCGTTGAAAGCCACGGTATCATGGTATTCAAGGAAGCCGCCGCTTGCGGAATCCACTACATAAACGGCGCAAACACCGTTACTTATTTCTCGAATATTTTTTATAATTAAAGTAAATAGCAAAAGAGCAGATAGGGAAAAATCCTTATCTGCTCTGATTTTTTATTGACAAGGAAACAGTTGTATGTTATAATAAAGAAAAAGGGGAAATTAACATGAAAAGAACGGTCGTTTTACTGCTTTTAACATTTCTGCTTTTTTCTTTATCCTCCTGCGACAAAAGCGACAAAAAAATGGACGGTTTTACACCTACGGAGCTTGCGGAGTATATTTCATCAATTGATGGATTGCATCAAATAAGAAATGAAAAAAAGAAAATTCCATGCGGCGACCTTGAGTTATATGTGGATCCGGCTCATATAATAAACGATCCTATTAATCTATATGCCCTTTTTTGTTTAGAACGTTGGACGGAACCCAATTGGATGCATCCGGATGGAGTACCATATCTTACACATATAACAATGCAGAATTTAGGTATGGACACTAAACCGGTTCATGAATTATATCTTGGTACATCACCTAATAATTTTGCCTATTATCTTGAAGCATTCAATTTTAACTCTTTTCCTCACTGGACTACTTGGGTTAATTATGATATACCGATTTATTTTACAAATAAAAAGCCTGCGCATGGTCAGTTCCATTTTAAATGGTACAATATTATTGAAAACGAATTCCATTCCGTTATTTATTTTCGCGAAAATGAAAATTCAACAGAACTTTATATTGTATATCAGGAAATATCATTATTCCGCTATAAAAATAGCTGTGAAGGCAGCTGGTCTCCATATTTAATTTCAGAGCAGTTATATGAGAAAATAAGAATAGAC
>CAJGDF010000096.1 GCA_904502105.1 uncultured Clostridia bacterium | reverse complement strand
TTTGCCGTTACCATAAGAATGGGGAGGTTGCATCCCGATTGACGGAGAGTGTCGGTAAGCTCGAAGCCGTCCATTTGGGGCATCATTATATCAAGTATCATCAAATGGATGTCGTTTTCGGAAAGAACATCAAGCGCATCTATTCCGTTATAGGCTTTTAAAACATTATAATTTTCTCCTGACAAAAATATTGCTATGCTTTCAACAATTTCTCTGTCATCGTCAACAACTAATATATTCACGGTAAATCATCTCCTGTTGATAGCATTATACAGCATAATTCTTAAAAAACAGTAATGAAAATTATTAAGATTTATTAAGATTTCATTTCAGATAAATCAAATTAGATTATTGACAAAACTGTAACTTTCATGTATAATAAAAAAAATGGCAAATATATGACTTGATGCCATTACGGAAAGAAGGCTTTAACATGAAAAGATTGGAAAACATACCCAATCCCATAAACATGGATAAAAAAGAGGTACTTGATCTCCTGTTAAAAGAAGAATACGGTTATTTACCTTCTTCACCCTACGCGGTTGAAGCATCGGAAGAAAACAGAGACGAAGGATTTTTCGGTGGCAAGGCTATCTTATCTAAAATGAAGCTTCATTTTAAAGCGGAATGGGGCAATTCCGAATTCACGTTCTATTATGTGCGTCCGAAAAGGATCAAAGAACCTGTTCCTGCATTTATACATATAAACTTCAGAGATCTTATTCCCGATAAATATCAGCCTACAGAAGAGATTATTGACGCGGGCTATGCAATTTTTACAATATATTACAATGATGTAACAACAGACAACGGCGACTTCACAAACGGAATAGCGGGAGTTCTTTATCCTGACGGCACAAGAAAACCCGATCAGTGCGGAAAGATCGGTCTTTGGGCATGGTCAGCATCAGCAGTTATGGATTATGTACAAACTTTACCCGAAATCAGAAAAGACAGAGTGAGCGTTATAGGTCATTCAAGACTCGGTAAGACAGCTCTTCTTGCCGGTGCAACAGACGAACGGTTTTTCTGTGCGATCTCCAACGATTCCGGCAACAGCGGTGCTGCTCTTTCGAGAATTACAACCGGTGAAAAGATCCGAGATATAACAAGAAGTTTCCCTTACTGGTTCTGTGAAAATTACCGTAAATACATAGATAAAGAAAACGAGCTTCCGTTTGATCAAAACTATCTTATTGCAGCAAATGTACCGCATAAAGTTTACGTTGCAAGTGCGGTAGGAGACGGATGGGCTTGTCCGGATGCTGAATATCTTTCATGCGTTGCAGCAAGTGAATATTATGTTAAAAACGGCTTAAAGGGATTTGAACATCCCGACCGCTTACCTGAAATAGGAGATGTTTTCCATAACGGAGATATCGCATATCATATGAGAGATTTCGGGCATGCGCTTAACAGAACAGACTGGAATCATTATATAGATTATTTAAATTCATGTAAATAACATCAAATACCGGACAGAAAACTCTGTTCGGTATTTTTTGCTAAAAAGAAAGTATATTTAAAGCCGATTTTTGTATGTAATAATATTGACAAAATTAGGCAAATTTAGTATAATTTTTATGATGGGTTATCAGAGATATTTTCTGTTAACTTAAAATAAAATCGGGAAAATCCCGTTCAGGAGGTTTAATCAAATGAAATTGATCTACGGTGTTAACGACAAGCCTAAGCTTGGTCAGCTCATCATCTTTGCACTTCAGCAATTGCTCTCCATAATGGCCGCAACATTGGTTGTTCCTGTTATAATCAACCAGATCTGCGGAACGACGATGAGTTCAGCTGCGGCGCTTTTCGGTGCAGGTATCGGCACTCTTGTTTATATTCTGTTTACAAAGAAAAAAAGCCCTGTATTTTTAGGCTCCTCTTTTGCATTTATCGACTCAATGGCTGCAGCTTTTGCCGGCGGTGTATCAATGTCATTAGGTTATCTCGGTCTTATTATCGGCGCAATATTCGCAGGTCTTGTTTATGTTGTAATCGCAATTGTTGTTAAATTCGCAGGTGTAAATTGGCTTAACAAGCTCATGCCTGCGGTTGTTATCGGCCCCACAGTTGCAATTATCGGTCTTTCACTTGCAGGAAACGCTGTCGGAGATCTTACAAAAGGAAGTGTTCCCGATGCAGCAGCTTCTCCGTTTGCGGCAATTTTCTGCGGTCTTGTTACATTATTTACAGTAATTACTTGTTCAACCTACGGCAAAAAAACAGCTAAGCTTATCCCCTTTATCTTCGGTATCCTCGCAGGCTATGCAGTTTCGGCTGTATTTACGGCTATCGGCTATGCCGCTGATATTGATGCAATAAAAATACTCAACATTGAACCATTCAAAGCCCTTGTTGCAGAAGGCGTTACACTCTCAACATTCTTCGCAGTTCCCGATTTTACATTTTTAACAGCATTCAAGGGAGTAGGCGAAATAAACGGAGCATATCTTGCAACTATTGCCGTTGCATATATACCCGTTGCATTTGTTGTTTTTGCTGAACATATTGCCGATCACAAAAATATTTCTTCGATCATCGAAACAGACCTGCTTGAAGATCCCGGTCTTCACAGAACTCTTCTCGGCGACGGTGTCGGTTCTATCGCAGGCGCAATATTTGGCGGTTGTCCGAACACTACCTACGGCGAATCTGTCGGCTGCGTTGCAATAACGAAAAACGCTTCAGTATACACTATTATTTTAGCCGCAATACTTTCAATAGTTATTTCATTCGTTTCACCGTTTATCGCATTTGTTAATTCTATCCCCTCCTGCGTCATGGGCGGTGTTTGTATGGCTCTGTACGGATTTATCGCAGTTTCCGGTCTTAAAATGCTTCAGAGTGTTGATCTCAACAAAAATAAAAATCTTTTCGTTGCATCAACGATCCTTATTTCAGGTATCGGCGGTTTAACAGTAAGCTTCGGACAGGTTACGATCAAATCCATCGCTTGTGCGCTTATTCTCGGTATTCTTGTTAATCTCGCAGTATCAAAAGCAAAAGACAGCGATCAGTAAATATAAAAAAGGAATGTAAAAAAATGAACGTAATAAAATTAGATCATCCGCTTATTCAGCATAAAACATCTATTCTCCGTCAAAAAGAAACAACCAATAAAGAATTCCGCGAAAATATCGAAGAAATAACCATGCTCATGTGCTACGAAGCACTCAGAGATCTCCCTCTTGAAGATGTTGAGATCGAAACTCCTATCTGTAAAACGACACAGAAAATGCTTAAAGGCAAAAAGCTTGCGATCGTTCCCATTCTCCGTGCGGGTTTAGGTATGGTAAACGGTATGTTGAACCTTGTACCTGCCGCAAAAGTCGGACATATCGGCATGTACAGAGACGAAGAAACACTCCAACCTCACGAATATTATTGCAAATTACCTAACGATATCGATGAGCGTCTTATTGTTGTTGTAGATCCGATGCTTGCAACGGGCGGTTCTGCGGTAGATGCAATAACACAGATAAAATCATATGGCGGAAAGCATATTAAATTTCTTTGTATAATAGCTGCACCCGAAGGCATTGAAACACTTTCGAAGGCACATCCCGATGTTGAGATCATATGCGCAAATGTTGACGAAAAGCTCAATGAAAACGGTTACATCGTACCCGGACTCGGTGATGCGGGCGACAGAATTTTCGGCACCAAATAATAGCATTATTAAAAAAAATTATTTAGGAGAGACCATAATGAGCAAGAATAAAATCAGCAAGGAATCCGCTGCAATCGCAGTTTTGTGTATTGTTACATCGGTGGCTGTTTGTATAACTTTATGGT
This sequence comes from uncultured Clostridia bacterium, assembly GCA_904502105.1. Classification (GTDB taxonomy): domain Bacteria; phylum Bacillota; class Clostridia; order Oscillospirales; family UBA644; genus HGM12619. The sequence continues at coordinate 2,921 of CAJGDF010000096.1, read as the reverse complement.
CTCTCTTTTTCAGAAAACCCGATATTATTCTAACTCCGGACTACGCACCGCAAAAGCTTGAACAAAATCAAGAGCCTATAAATAATGACAGTAAAGAAAAGATGAATGTCGAAAAAGGCGGCGGTGCTGTAAGTATAAGCTTCTCGGATAAAGTAACCGTTGATCTTTCGGATAAATTGGTAAATCTTAATTTTGCTAACCCCAATAAATCAACTCAGGATATGGTTATTCAAATCGTTATACGGGATCAGATACTTGTTCAATCCGGCAAAGTAACCCCGGGAAATAAAGTTACAGTTCTTGATCTGCTCAACGGAGCAGAAAAGAAACTTGTACCGGGCGGTTACGAAGGCAAATTTATCGTTCTTTATTATAATACGGCAACAGGAGAAAAAGCCGTGGTAAATACAGAGATACCTATTTCGATAACAGTACAGGATTAATATTTTAAACTCTATAAAAGCAATTATATAAAAATTTAAGGAGGGAAAACCGTGAAAAAAGTTTTCTTGAGTTTAATTTCTTCAGCAATTATTCTTTCATTAAGCCTTGCCGCATTTGCACAAAGCGTTACAAATCAGGGAGGCAGTCAGTCGATCGACGTAAAAGCAAAGACAGTAATAGCCGAAGAAGAAGCATCATACAGTGTTGATATCGTTTGGGACGATATGACATTTACCTACGAGAAAAACGTAGAGTGGAATCCCCAGAATCATACATATACAGAAACAAACGAAGGCAAATGGAACAAAGATTCAGCAACAGTAACCGTGACAAATCATTCCAATGTACCCGTAGATGTAAGCATAACATATAATGCTGAAGGAGATACAGGTATCCGCGGAACCATAATAAACGGAGAAAAAACTCTTGTCAAAGGAGAAGTTGGAAATCACAGCGGTGCTGACAAACTTGTTTCAACTTTAACAATAAGCGGTGTTCCCTCAGATATCGTTACAAACGAGGAAATAAAAATTGGCTCCATTACTGTAACTATAGGCAAATAAATTCAGAAAAGGAATCATTTTTATGAAAAAGATACTTTCTGTTTTAGTTTTGTTTTCTGTAATTTCAGGTTTTAGCATTGCCGCATTTGCAACGCAGGATATAACAAATATAAACGGTTCTCAGAATGCTGATGTTTTCGGGACTTACCAAGCGGGAACAAGTGATGTAATATACAGTGTTGATATATCATGGTCTGCCCTTTCATTTACATACAATGCGGCTGATCGTGTATGGGATCCAACAACCCACAGTTATATAGAAAACGGTGGAGGCTGGGCAAACAGCGACGGTCAAATAACTGTTATAAACCATTCAAATGCTTCTATAACAGCAAAACCCACATGGATAGCCGATCAGGGATTTGAATCGGCAATTATGACATTTGACTGTGCCGAAAACGGACTTTGTCTTCAATCCGCCGCAGAAAGCAATTCCGAAGTAAGCGGTATAATCAAGGTTATCCCGACAGGTTATCTTACAGAGGCCGCAAACGGAGGAAGAATTGGTCAGATCACAGTAACAATTATAGGTCAAACTGCTTCAAACGATGATCAGATCATTGATACCGAGCCTGTATATGTTATGAATGAAGATGAACTGGAAACAGCGTTGACCACCGGCAAAAATATTATTTTAGGCGATAATATTACTGTTAATAAAAGTCTGACAATCAACAGCGATGTTTCAGTTGATCTAAACCAATACACGTTAACTTTATTCAACGAAATGAGCGTTTCTGAAGGCAATCTCAATATTTCAAACGGTACAATCGACGGTATTTTAAGCTGTAACGGCGGCTCAATAAGTTTGAATTATGATATTGTATTTTACGATCAAAATAATGACGATATCAGGATAGGCCTTGCAGTAAACAACGGATATGCAACGTGTAATTTTGATCCGGGCTCATATGTTTTATTGGGTTCAGTAACAGACAATGAAAACGGAACATGGACTGTTACACCAAATTAACAATAAAAATCAAACAATATCATCAAGGCGGAGAAATCCGCCTTGTTCTTTAAATAAAAAATAGAAACGAAAGGAGTAAGTACCGAATGGAACAAAATGTTAAATGTCAAAAAAGAAGTGTATTGCTGATTTTCGCAGCCGTGATGTGCATAATTTCAGTAAGTATAATGATATTAACGGTTCTTACTCCAAAAAAAGAAATAAGGGAGTTTGTACCGCCGTCATTTGACATATCTGCCCAAGCAGGTATTCCTTCCGTTTCAAACGAAATTGATTGGCAAATAATTGATGCAAAAGCATTTGAAATAGGAATATGCGGTAAAGTAACGGCAAACGGAGAAAATGCTGATATTTGGCTATATAACCCAAAGGGAAATACTGTACTGCTGAAAGTTCGCATTTTTGATTCTAACGGAACAGTTTTAGGCGAAACAGGTTTAATCAAACCCAATGAATATATCCAATCGGTAAAATTATCAGCAATACCGCAACAAGGTGCCCCTCTCCTGCTCAAGGTAATGGCATATCAACCCAATACATATTATTCAGAAGGTGCAGTTAACATAAATACTTATATGGGATAAAATAATATTGTGAAATATTTGTAAATTTAACAATTACCCCCTTTACAAATGGATTAATTTATGATATAATAGTCGAGCAGTCAAGAAGAGAACACTTCAAGACTAAAGTAAATATTCCTCGTTAGCTCAGTCGGTAGAGCGCATGACTGTTAATCATGATGTCGCTGGTTCGAGCCCAGCACGGGGAGCCAAACAAAAATCCGCTTTCGTAAGAAGGCGGATTTTTGTTTGTATTATTCACTTTTCATTATTCATCATTCATTATTCATTTATCTCAAGCGGATTTTGAATGAATAATGTAGCCGCTTCGCTGATGAATATTGAATAATTTATGTTGCGCTGCGCGCAAACGGAGAG
>CAJGDF010000095.1 GCA_904502105.1 uncultured Clostridia bacterium | reverse complement strand
TTCATCATGTTTTCGGTTCTTTCTGTGGGACCTGCAAGAAAAGCATCGTCACCTTTGTATTCTGTATAGTTCTGCTGAATGAAATCTCTAACGTTGATTTCATTTTTCCATGTCTGTCCGTTAAATCCGTTCCAGTTTTTGTGTTCCATAGTTTAAATCCTTTCCTAAAACAGACTGATTTGCCAAAAGAAAAAAGGGCAAATCAGCTTTTAACTGATCTGCCCAGACGGTCGGCATAATAACTTTCACATTCCCTTGCGGTTATCCGCAAAATCCGTCAGTCATGTAAAAGCTGTAACTTTGAGTTCATTATAACCGAAAAAATTGATTTTGTCAATCTCTAAAAATTGAGAAAAATGTGAACAACTCACGACTTTCTTCGAATCATCTCGATATGAGGTATTCCGTCTTCCAAAAATTCGTCGGAATCCTTCACAAATCCCGCTTTTTCATAAAATTCACGGGCGTAAGTCTGAGCCTCAATACGTATTTCTTTAGCCCCGAACTTTTCTTCGGCAATTGCGATACCTACTTTTAATATCGCCATTCCAAGTCCTGATCCGCGTTTTGCTTTTGATGAAATAACACGTCCTACAGATATTTCCTTGAATTTCGTATTTTCAGGTAAAACTCTGATATATGCAACTATATCTCCGTTGTCTTCTATATAAGCGTGATATGACATCTGATCAAAATCGTCTATTTCGTGATACGGACAGTTTTGTTCAACAACAAAAACATCAACGCGAAGCTGCAGGATTTTGTAAAGCTCGTCAACAGTCAGTTCACAGAATTTTTTTACAACAGTATTCATCTGTTTTTCTCTTTCGTTTGTTGAATTATTTACGGACAGGCTTAAAGGAGTCAATACCTTCTTCTGTGTACCAATTATAGTATACTTCTTCTCCGTCGATGAGCCAACGTGCGGGGAACTGGTTTTCCATCCAGTCGAGAGGACGGCATTCGTTTTCCTGAATCGAGTTTGTTTTCCATGCTTCTTTAAGGTCTGCAAGCTCGGATTCGTTAAGAACTCCTGGTTTGCAGGAAACAAAGAGGGGAGAGCCGCTCTTGGAAAGAACATCGAGCCACATTTTGTTGAGATCCCAGGAAATTGCTCCCGTGATACCTACGCAGTCTGCGTCTGCCATATAGAAGATGCCGTTCTGGATAAGACGGAATGCAAGGGTGTTAACGCCCATTCTTCTTGTTCTGCTCCAGTCAAAGCCGCTGGTATCGTCACCTGTTCTGTTAAGCTCGTACATGCCTGCGCAAAGATGGCTTACTGTGTTGCATCCGATAATAATGCAATCTTCGCCTGCGGCTTCTTTAACCGTGCGGTAGAATTCAACGGTTGCCTGCGCTGTTGTTTTGCTTCTGTCATAAAGATGCCAACCCTCGGTTCCGTATCTGTCGGTCAGACAAAGCGCTGTAAAACCGCCGGAAATATCGTGAGAAGAATAGTCGTGCTTGATAAGCTCGTATCCCCAATCAACAACACGTCTGGTAACTTTTTTTACATATTCAAGAACTTCGGGATGTGTCGGGTCAAGACGGGGACATTTTTCGCCGCGTTTGATAAACCAGTCGGGCTTTGCTTCAGTGAGAGCAAAGTGTTCGTCGGTAAGATAGCGTACCCAAATACCCGGACGTGCGCCCATGCTTCTCATTTCATCTGCAAGTGTCTTCATATCGCCGAATTTTTCGTTGCTTTCCCACGGTGCGTTTGTTCCGTAGATCGTCCAACCGTCATCAATAACCATGTAGGGAATATTTTCGATGCCCTTACACTGTTCAACAACGATCTTTGTGTCGCTGATGATCTCTTCGCGTGAGCTTTTACCGTATGCATAATACCAGTTGTTTGAACCGTAAATCTTATGCTTCGGAAGATTGTTTGCAGGGCACATCTTTTTGCAGAATTCCTGACCTGCCTTAAATGCCGTAACATCTTTGTAGTCGCCGAAAACAACGGTACAGATGTCGAGTGTCTTTCCTCCGAGAACGACACCCATACCGCCGCTTCTGATGTCTGCCCACATGGAAATACCGGCTTCGTCGTACTGCCATTGTACAAATGCGAAGCACTGTACCTTTACACCGAAGCCTTCGGTGCGTCTGCCTGCAGTGTCTTCAACCGCATCTGAGCCGTTTGATACAAGCACGTACCAGGGCATTGTTCTTTCGGGCTCAATACCTGCCCAACGAAGATCACCGTAGCCTCTTTCGAAAGAGTCGCCGAGTATTTTTATTGCGTCCTTACGTTTTTCGTCGGCAGTGAAATTCCAACGAAGACGAACATAGCTGATCGGGGTTTCGGTTGCCGTAACTTTAACATCGAGACCGTCGTTTTCTATATCGAAAGAAAGGTCAATGTCATTGATCTTAATGTTTTTCTCAAATGACTGCTTGTAAGTTTCTGTTTCTGTATAGATAGTAATATGGTCGGGGTATCTGATATTCATATTGGGTGTCTCCTTTTATTTTTTTTATTTTTCGTCTTTAAACCAATCGTAAAATACTTCTTCTCCATCAATAAGCCAATATGCGGGATATTGATTTTCCATCCAGTCAAGCGGTCTGCATTCGTTTTCTTGAACAGAGTTTATTCTCCAGGCTTCTTTAAGCTCTGCTATCTCGTTATCGTTTAATACGCCCGGTTTACAGGAAACAAACAACGGGGAACCGCTTCTTGCAAGGATATCGAGCCACATTCTGTTAAGCTCCCAGGGAATAGCGCCTGTAATACCCACGCAATCCGCATCAGCCATATAAAATATGCCGTTTTGAATAAGTCTGAATGCAAGAGCGTTAACACCGCACATTCTTGTTTTCGCCCACTCAAAGCCGCTTGTGTCATTTCCTGTTCTGTTTACTTCGTACATACCTGCACAAAGATGGCTTACTGTGTTGCATCCAAGTATGATACAGTTTTCGCCTGCAGCCTCTTTTATTGTTTGATAAAATTTAATTATTACTTCAGCGGTTGTTTTTGTCTTATCGTAAAAATGCCAACCGTCTTTTGTGAACTCGTCTTTATATTCAAATGCGCCCGTAAAATCAAAAGAGGAATAGTCGTGCTTTATGAGTTCAAAACCCCAATCAACTATTTTTCGAGTTACACGTCTTATATAATCGAGAACCTCGGGATGTGACGGGTCAAGAATTATTGCATCAGCTGCACGCTGCATACCCCATTCGGGCTTAACCTCGGGAATCTCTTTGTATGTATTTGCAAGGTATCTTACCCAAATACCTGGACGAACATTTCTCTTTTTCATTTCATCGGCAAGAGATTTCATATCTCCGAATTTTTCGTTGCTTTCCCAAGGTGCATCAACACGGTGCTTCTGCCATCCGTCATCAATTACCATATACGGGATATTTTCAAGTCCGGCACATTGATCGGAAACGATTTCCGTATCACTGATGATCTCTTCTCGTGAACTTTCGCCGTATGCGTAATACCAGTTGTTTGAACCATAAATTTTATGGTCTGCCAATGTGTTGGTTGGGCACATCCTGCGGCAGAATTCTCTGCCTGCTTCGAATGCCGACATATCACGGTATTCTTCAAAAAGAATTGTACAAACATCAAGTATCCTGTTTTCGAGAATAACACCCATGCCGCCATTGCGGATATCAGCTGTCAGTGTAAACCCGCCTTCGTCATATTTCCAATATATAAAAGCGTTGCACTGTACCTTTACACCGAAACCCTCTGTAAATCTTCCGATTGAATTTCTGACAGAGTCGGAGCCATTCGATACGAGCATGTACCACGGCATCGGTCTTGCAGGTTCAATACCTGCCCAACGTGCATCTGCACTGAATCTGTCGTATGTGTCACCGAAGATTTTGATAGGTTCTTTTCTCTTTTCATCTTTTTGGAAATTCCAACGTAAACGCAGATATTTTAATGGAGTTTGATCTGCTGTTATTTTAACATTTAACTCACCGTTTTTTATATCAAAAAATAAACCTATATCATTAATTCTAAGGTCATCGGAAAAATATTGTTTGTATGAATCCGTTTCAGTCAAAACAGTAATAGTATCGGGGGATCTGATATCCATGTACCTATCACTCCGTCAATTTACTATTCGTAAAATTATAGAAAAATTTCACATTATATTTATTATATACTTTCTGTTTATTTTTGTCAATATGTTTTTGAATTTTATTGTAAATTAAATGGCGACAAGTTTTTGCTTGCCGCCTGTAAATTATTTTTTTATCAATCTCATCGAGTTCAGAACAGCTATCAGTGCCACTCCCACGTCTCCGAACACCGCCTGCCACATGCTCGCATATCCGAGTGCACCCAAGAGGAGGAAAATACCCTTGATTATAAATGAGATAAGGATATTTTGAATAACGATGGCTTTTGTCTGCTTCGCTATTTTTAAAGACTCTGTTATTTTCGAAGGTTCGTCTGTCATAATAACGACATCTGCCGCCTCAATTGCTGCATCTGAGCCTATTCCGCCCATGGCAACACCTATATCAGATCTTGCGAGAACAGGGGCATCATTTATTCCGTCTCCGACAAAAATAACTTTACCGTTTGTTTTATTTTCAGTGCAAAGCTTTTCTAAGAGCTCCACTTTTTTATCGGGTAAAAGATTTGCATGGTATTCATCGATGTTCAACTGTTCGGCTATTGCAAAGGCGGTGCTGTCATTGTCTCCCGTCAGCATAACGGTTCTTTTTATGCCTGTTTTTTTGAGGTCCGAAACGGCTTTTTTGCTGTCTTCTTTTATCTCATCCGAGATAATTATGCATCCGAGATATTTCCCGTTATGTGCAACATAAACTTTTGTTCCAAACTCAGTGCATTCAACAAATTCTATGTTTTCGCTTTGCATTAACTTTTCGTTGCCGACAAAAACTATTGCATCTTTAATTGTTGCTTTTATTCCGAACCCCGAAATCTCTTCAAAAGATGTGACCTCCGAATTATCGGTTTTGCAACTTTCGCATATCGATTTTGCAATAGGGTGGTTGGACATTATCTCGGCTTTCGCGGCTATTTCGAGAAGACCGGTTTCTGTTATTCCGTCTGCTGTGATTACTTTTGAAACTTTGAATACGCCTTTTGTCAAGGTTCCGGTTTTATCAAAAACAACGGTATCTGCTTTGTTTAACGCTTCAAGATAGTTTCCGCCTTTAACAAGAATTCCGCGACGCGATGCTGCTCCTATACCTCCGAAAAATGCGAGTGGGATAGATATAACAAGTGCGCACGGACAGGATATTACAAGGAAAACAAATCCTCGGTGAAGCCAATCAGTCCATGCTCCGTTGAAGAAAAGCGGCGGAATTATTGCGAGCAAAGCCGCAAAAATAACTACTGCAGGTGTGTAATATCTTGCGAAAGAAGTTATAAAGTTTTCGGTTGGAGCTTTTTTAGATGATGCATTTTCTACAAGCTCAATGATTTTTGATACAGTTGATTCTCCGTATGTTTTTTCTGTTTTAACAGTCAATATACCGTTTAAATTGATGCTTCCCGAGAGGACCTCATCTCCTGTTTTTACGGATTTTGGGACAGATTCGCCCGTCAATGCTTTCGTATCGAGCATTGAAACACCGTCTGTTACAATACCGTCAAGAGGTATCTTTTCTCCGGGTTTTACTGTTATCGTTTCACCGATTTTAACATTTTCGGGATGTACGGTTAAAGCTTTGCCGTGTCTTATAACTGTTGCCCGATCAGGCTTGATGTCCATTAATTCACTTATAGATTTACGTGAACGTCTTACCGCAAGGCTTTGGAAAAATTCACCTATCTGATAAAACAGCATAACTGCCACAGCCTCAGGATATTCACCTATAACAAATGCGCCGACAGTGGATATGCTCATCAGAAAGTTTTCATCAAAAACTCTGCCCTTGATTATGTTTTTTATCGCTTTGAGAATTATGTCTCCGCCGAGAATTATGTAGGAAACTATCAATACTGCAAGATAAACAGGCAAAGGTAATTTTATGATCTCACCGATAATGATTGCCGCGCCAAATAAAACCGCGCCGACTGCTATTTTGATTGCGGTTTTTTTACTTTCGGTGTCGGTTTCTTGTTTCTTTTCCTCTTCTTTTTCATAAACCTCAACATCGGGTTCGTGGCTGTGAACAGTTTTCTCTATTCTTTCAAAAAGGGTGCTAATTGCGCTTTCTTCAGCTTCAACGGTTAAAGTCTGTTTCATCAGATCAACGGTTGATGAAGAAACTCCCTCAAACTTTCCGACTTCCTTTTCAATAACCCCCGAGCAGTGCGGACAGTCGAGGCCTTTTAAGATAAATGTTTTTTTCATATACGCTCCCTCTATTTTATGGTTGTTCAATCGTTCAACTGTATGTTGAAAAAAACAGGAACATGAGTTCCTATTTTTTGATTTACTCGTTGATATGCTCAAGCCCCATATCGATTATCTGCTTGACGTGATCATCTGCAAGCGAATAGAAAACTATCTGCCCTTCTTTTCTGTATGTAACGAGGTTAGCAAGGCGCAATGCTTTCAACTGGTGAGATACTGCGGATTTTGTCAGCCCCAATAATGCGGCAAGATCACAAACGCACATCTCATGGTGCTCCAGTGCATGCAGAATTTTAAATCTGGTCGGATCTCCGAACATTTTGTATAACGAAGCAAGGTCGATATATGTATCCTGTCCGAGCATTTTCGGACGCACCTCGTTAACCGTATGTTCATGGATAACTTCGCAGTCGCAAGTGTATTCGTTGTTCATTTGATC